>DQHS01000174.1:6022-14844 GCA_003524365.1 Cellvibrio sp.
TCGAGAATAACGGGCCCGCCGTGACCCTGGAGTTCAAGGACATCTTCACCGGTAAAGGAGTTGGGGCCGGGGAAAAATAAGGCTATGCCTTGATCGAGCACATCACCGGTGCTGTTGGAGAAATCGCAGTAATGGGCGTGGCGCGGTTGGAGTTTGANNTGGCGATGGCGGCGATGGTGTCGGTAATGATCATAGCGTTAACTTATTTAGTAGCAGGTTCGGCGTCGATTTGTTTGGTAATAATGTACTGCTGGATAATCGACAAGGTGTTGTTGGTCACCCAGTAAAGTACCAAACCGGCCGGGAACCAGAGGAACATAAAAGTGAATACCAGCGGCAGCATTTGCATAATGCGCGCTTGCATAGGATCAGTCGGTTGCGGATTGAGCTTCTGCATAAAATACATAGTGATACCGTAAATAATCGGCAGCACAAAGTAGGGGTCTTTTACCGACAGATCGAGAATCCAGCCGAAGAACGGCGAATGACGTAGTTCTACCGATTCCATCAACACATAATAAAGTGCGAGGAACACCGGCATTTGGATTAGCAGAGGCAGGCAGCCACCAAAAGGATTTACCTTTTCAGTTTTGTACATCTTCATCATTTCTTGCGAGAACTTCTGGCGGTCATCGCCCAAACGTTCTTTCAGTTCGGCCATTTTCGGCGCTAACTTACGCATTTTCGCCATAGATTTATAGCTGGTTGCGGAAAGCTTGAAGAACAGCAGTTTTACGCAGAGGGTAAGGCCGATAATCGCCAAGCCCCAGTTGCCTACCAGATTGTGAATGAATTTAAGAACGGCAAACAAAGGTTTGGCTACCCACCAGAGCCAGCCGTAGTCTACGGTCAGGTCGAGGTAGGGGGAGATTTGTTCCAGACGCTCGGTATCTTTGGGGCCAGCATAAAAACCAGCCGAAATGGAACCTTGGGTTCCGGGAGCAACTTCATTCACTTTGCCGGTAAAACCCATTAAATAAAGGTCGTTGGTACCTAATTTGCGTAGATGATAGGTATTTTGACTTCCGGCATCGGGGATCCAGGCACTGATAAAGTAGTGCTGCACCATCGCAACCCAACCCCCTTGAACAACTGACTTCTCTTCTTTTTCAGCCATATCATCAAAAGTGATTTTTTTGTAGTTTTCATCAGTTGTGGTAATTGCTGCACCCAGGAAGGGGTTCATTTCCAACGCGCTCACTTTTTTGAAGTTTTGGCTGTCGCGTTTGATTTGGCCATAAAGTTGGGCAGACCAGATATTGGTACTTTTATTATCGATCAGGTATTCAACATTGATCAGATAGTCGCCACGGGTAAAGGTATAGCGCTTGGTGATTTTGACGTCGCCCTGCTGCAATAACAGATCAACGACTAATTGCTTTTCACCCTCGGCCAAGGTGTATTCTGTTTTTTCACTACTAAACAGTGGGCGACCTTGTGCGGTATCAGTACCGTTGGTGCCAATCAAACCACTTTGAGCTAGATAGGTGTGGTTGTCGCGGTTATCGAGCAATACAAAAGGTTGATCAGGAGTATCCAGTTTCAGGAAATGACGGGGCAGTGCCAGTTGTACAATATCGCCACCCAGAGGATTGATAACCAGATCAAAACTGTCTGTCTTTACACTGATCAGTTGAGTCGAGGCCAGGGTAGTTTTTTCAGCTTCAGCTGGAGTATTAGCGGCGACGGGAATATCACTGTTGGCAACACTGACTGCTGGGAGTGAACTATTGTTAGTGGTTGCTTGAGTGGCGACCGGAGTTTGAGTGGGTAGGTTTTCCTGATATTCGTTCCAGCGAATAACCAACATCAACAAAGTAGCGAGAATTGCTGCAATTAATAAGTTTTTTTGCCAATCCATCTTAATGACTGCCATCAGTAGTGTGTGAGTGAATAGAAGAACAACAGGTCTTGTTCAATTCCGGTACCGGATCCAGCCCGCCTTCATGCCAGGGGTGGCATTTTAATAGGCGTCGCAGAGTTAGATAAGACCCTGTAAAAAATCCATGCCGTACAATTGCTTCTTCAGAGTAATGTGAACAGCTGGGATAAAAGCGACATTGGTTGCCAATCCAGGGGCTCAACAAGTAGCGGTAGCCGTGCAGCAGTTTCACTGCCAGCCAGATCAAACCGGAATGACCGCTATTGATCAGTTGCTTTAGCATCTGTGCTTACCTTTTGGTCTGCCCCTGAAGTTTGCGCCTGCGATGTTAACCGATGATGGCGGACTTTTTTGAAAATTCGCTGCCATTGTTGATTTAATTGCTGGCTAAACTCGCTATTGGACAAACTATCCATCCCCTTGCGTGACAGCACGACAATATCCAGGCCGACAAGATCTTGCTGTTGCAGTCGAAAACTTTCGCGGATCAAGCGCTTCATACGATTGCGCTCCACTGCCAATTTCATGTGCTTTTTTGCCATGACCAATCCCAAACGCGGTTGTGTTTGTTGATTGAGGCGGGCGAGGATCAAAAAATATTGATGAGAAGCGCGAAACGGAGCGTCATCAAACACAGGTTTGAAATCAGCGGCGCAGAGTAAACGCAGGGATTTGGTAAAACGGAAAGATGCGGAGTTGGAATCTGAACCAAAGCGGGAATCGCTTTGGAGTTGATTCGAACTAGCAGACTGTTGAAATTCTATTTTGGCTGGCATAAGTGCGCTAAAAATAGTCTGGGAATGACCGTTATCGACTACTTTGTCTCACGTTTGCCAATAACAAATTTCAACAAACTGCTAGTGAACCAAGAAGCGCGAGCGATTAAACGCGAGTCAGTTCTGCACGGCCTTTGGTACGACGACGAGCTAAAACAGCACGACCACCTTTAGAAGCCATACGAGCACGGAAACCGTGGTTGCGAACGCGTTTCAGATTGCTGGGTTGGAATGTTCTTTTCATGATAAACCTGTTAAAAATCCTGAGTTAATTCACACGGCGTGCGAAAAGAGGCGGGATTCTAATGAATGCCACCTGCTAAAGCAAATAATTTTGAACAAATAATCTACAAAAGCAGGGAAATTTAAGTGTGCACATTTTTTACCTTCTTTCCCCCAGATAATTAAGATCTTATCCACAATCTTATCCACAGGTTTGACGCTTTAATCACTAATTTTAGTGCCTATTGGCCTTTTGTAATTAGTGCTCCGTTGTGATGTAACTAGTTGAATTTTAATGGCTAAGTTTTAGTCGATTGAATTTATTTTGGCTTTTACTGTGGATAACTCTGGGGGGCGAGAGTAGACTTGACTCCCTTGTATAACCAGCGCGCACTTCTTATCCAGCGCCGGTTTCAGTTACCACCTCTTTTTTACTCATAAATTGTTAGCCAATAAATGGTGTAAGCAATAATAAGCGCAGTTTGCGTTCCGGGAGTTTTTGTTTTGTTGCAATCGATTTGGAAATTATGTGCCGCTAGCTTGCAGGATGAATTGCCGTCGCAGCAATTCAATACCTGGATTCGGCCATTGCAAATCGATGAGTCAGCTGCACCCCAGGAGTTGCGCTTGTTGGCACCCAACCGTTTTATTTGCGATTGGGTGGCAGAAAAATTTCTGAATCGAATTCGTGAATTAGCCAGCCATTATCATCAGGATAATAGCTTGCAGGTGGCAGTCGGCGTGGCACCACGGCCAGCGGCGGGTTTTCAGGCGAATTCTGCCAGTGCGCGTAAACCTCGATATGAGACGGCGAATGTTGAACAAACAGTTGCTGCTCATCCTTCTGTTTATGCGATAAAAGACACCAGCGATAGTCTGGCGTTTGGCAGTCCGTTGGCAGAACAGGTGGAAGGAAATACTGGTTACGAATCATCGCCAATTAAGCCGAAGATGGTAGCTAAAATCGCTGATTATGATGCTAAATCCCGTGTCGCTGTATTAGAAAATGTATTTGATTCCAGTCCCCGTTCAACCCCGGATCTGGAGGTTGAGGGCGGCCTTAAACACAGTAACTACTTAAATGCGTCATCTACTTTCGCTACCTTTGTTGAGGGTAAGTCGAACCAGCTAGGTTTGGCAGCAGCGCGCCAGGTTGCAGAAAACCCCGGCGGTGCGTACAACCCTCTCTTTATATACGGTGGAGTGGGTTTGGGTAAAACGCACTTGATGCAGGCGGTCGGCAATGCCATGGTGGCACGCAATCCGAATGCGAAAGTGGTCTATTTACACTCCGAGCGGTTTGTGGCGGATATGGTAAAGGCACTGCAGTTAAATGCGATTAACGACTTCAAACGTTACTATCGTTCGATGGATGCCTTGTTAATTGACGATATCCAATTTTTTGCCGGTAAAGAGCGCTCGCAAGAAGAATTTTTCCATACCTTCAATTCGCTGTTGGAGGGTGGCCGCCAGATCATCCTTACCTGTGACCGATTTCCAAAAGAAATTAATGGTTTGGAAGAGCGATTAAAATCCCGCTTTGGTTGGGGTCTGACAGTAGCAGTCGAACCACCAGAGCTGGAAACCCGCGTGGCGATTTTGATGAAGAAGGCCGAGCAGGTAAATATTGATCTGCCCCACGAAGCCGCCTTTTTTATCGCCCAGCGGATTCGCGCGAATGTGCGTGACCTTGAAGGCGCCTTGAAGCGCGTTATCGCCAGTGCCAATTTTACTGGTCGGCCAATTGATGTTGAATTGGTACGCGAAGCCTTGAAAGATTTATTAGCGCTGCAGGATAAACAAGTCGGTATCGACAATATCCAGCGTGTGGTGTGCGAATACTACAAAATCAAAATGAACGATATGGTTTCCAAGCGCCGCAGTCGCTCAGTGGCGCGTCCACGACAGGTAGCTATGGCACTGGCGAAAGAGTTGACTAACCATAGCTTGCCCGAAATTGGTGAAGCTTTTGGCGGCCGCGACCACACCACAGTATTGCACGCCTGCCGCAAGATTAAAGAATTGCAGGAAGAGACCGCTGATATCCGCGAAGATATGAAAAATTTGCTGCGTTCGCTGACAACTTGATTTATAAACGCTGTTGATTTGTGCTTCATCCAAAGAGATAAAAACCCAATAAGTCGTCCTGGAAGATTACTCAAGAGACCATCACATGAAATTTGCCGTATCGCGCGAAGCTTTGCTTAAACCCTTACAACTGGTAGCTGGTGTGGTGGAGCGTCGTCAAACGCTGCCGGTGTTGTCCAACGTGTTGATTCAGCTCAACGGCGATCAGCTATCGCTCACGGGTACTGATCTTGAAGTGGAGATTGTCGGGCGTATTACTCTGGAGCAAGCCGGAGTCTCCGGCGATATCACAGTTCCTGCACGTAAGCTGCTGGATATCTGCAAATCCCTACCTGATGGCAGCAATATTGAGTTTTCTTTGGAAGAAGCCCGCATTATGGTCAAGTCTGGCCGCAGCCGTTTTACCCTGTCTACCTTACCTGCAGCTGACTTTCCTAATGTGGAAGACACACCGGGAAACTTGCGGTTTAGCTGTGCCCAGCAAGAAGTTAAACGTCTTATTGAACGCACGGCTTTTGCCATGGCGCAACAAGATGTGCGCTATTACCTGAACGGTATGCTGTGGGAAGTTCGTCAGGATCAATTGCGCGTAGTGGCGACCGATGGCCACCGTATGGCGATGTGCACGCGCGCGGTGGCGGTAAATACCAACGATGTTATTCAGGCGATTCTGCCGCGTAAAGGCGTGCTGGAATTGTCGCGCTTGCTGGATGATTCCAGTGCTCAAGTAGAAATAGTACTCAGCTCTAATCACATTCGTGTCACCTCCATGGACTACACCTTCACCTCCAAGCTGGTTGATGGCAAGTTCCCAGAATACGAGCGAGTGCTGCCGCGCGGTGGCAATAAGGTGGTGATAGGATCGCGTCTGGAATTGAAACAAGCCTTTGGCCGCACGGCGATTTTATCGAACGAGAAGTATCGCGGTGTACGCTTGTTATTATCGGATGGCACTTTGACCATAGTCGCTAATAACCCTGAGCAGGAAGAGGCGGAAGAACAAGTCACTGTTGATTACGCCGGTGAATCCCTCGAAGTGGGCTTTAATGTGAGTTACTTGCAAGACGTGACCAACGTCATCAGCAACGAAAATGTGAAGATTACCCTATCGGATGCCAACTCCAGCGCCCTGTTGGAAGAACCGGAAAATAGTGATTCCCTCTACGTAGTTATGCCAATGCGCCTTTAATGGCGCATTGGTAGTCGCTGTCCTGCTGGTCGTATGACCTTAAAACGTCTGTTGATCCAAAACCTGCGCAATCTGGAAGGAGTCGATATGGCTCCTTCACTGCAGGTGAATCTTATTTATGGTGAAAATGGCTCCGGTAAAACCAGTATTCTGGAAGCCATTAATCTGCTCGCGCTCGGTCGATCCTTTCGCAGTCACAAACATAAACCGCTTATCAATCACCAGCAACAGTCCTTTACTGTTTTCGGTCGTGTCCATACTGATGATGGCTCGGAAGTTCCTATTGGAATAAGTAGGCATCTTGATGGTGATGCCAGTTTTAAAGCCAATGGCGTACTCGTTCCTTCGGCTGCTGATCTGGCTGCTTATCTTCCAGTGCAAGTGATTAACTCGGATACCTTTCTACTGTTGGAAGGCAGCCCGAAAGTCAGGCGGCAGTTTATCGATTGGTTAGTGTTTCACGTGGAACCTAATTTCTTCCCGGCGTGGAAAGCAATTCAGCGTTGCCTCAAACACCGCAATAGCCTGTTGCGCCGTGATAGAATAGACCCCTTTGAATTGGCCATTTGGGACCAGGAATTAGTCGGGTTGACCGATAAAATCCATGAGTTTCGTACCCAATGTATGACGCAATTTCAAGAAACCTTTGCTGAGTTGTTAAAGGAATTTATCAACATCGATGGTATTGCCCTCGGCTACTATCGCGGTTGGGATAAAGATAAGCCTTATGCTGATGTGCTCACTGATGGTTTCGAGCGCGATAAGCGCCAAGGTTATACCCAGTCTGGCAGTCACAGGGCAGATTTAAAAATAACGGTGAATGGCTTGGACGCCGCTGAAGTACTTTCCCGTGGTCAACAAAAGCTGTTAGTTTGTGCGCTCAAAATCGCCCAAGGCTATGTATTTACGAGGATCACCGGACGCAAGTCTATTTATTTAGTCGATGATTTGCCCGCTGAGTTGGATGAAAAACACCGTGCGTTGCTGGTTCACTGGTTAGATACCATGGGCACCCAAGTATTTATTACCGGTGTAGAGCGCGAAATGCTGGCATCCAGCTGGCGCGACAAGACGGAAATAACCCCAAAAATGTTCCACGTGGAACAGGGCAGGGTAACTGAGGTAGCTTAATCCTTCAGATACCCTCCCACTGATTATGCGCAATCAGCCTGTTGCTGGTCGCTACTGAACAAAAAAGCGGAGAAATGCTATGTCAGAAGAGAATGTTTACGACTCGTCCAGTATTAAAGTCCTTAAGGGCTTGGATGCGGTGCGTAAGCGCCCAGGGATGTACATTGGTGACACCGATGATGGCTCAGGCCTACATCACATGGTGTTTGAAGTCGTGGNNGTGGTAAATTCGATAAAGATTCATATAAAGTTTCTGGTGGTCTCCACGGTGTGGGTGTATCCGTCGTAAACGCGCTGTCTGAATATCTGAAGCTGACGATTCGTCGCGGCGGCAAGATTCACGAGCAAATTTATCGTCACGGTGTGCCTGATGCACCACTCGCGGTGGTGGGTGATTCAGCCACTACTGGTACTGAAATTCATTTCAAACCTTCTGATAAAACCTTTACCAATATCGAATTCCACTTCGAATTACTGGCTAAGCGCCTGCGCGAACTCTCATTCTTGAACTCAGGTGTGCGCATTGTCCTCAAAGATGAGCGCAGTGGTAAGGAAGAGGTCTATCAATACGAAGGCGGTTTACGTGCGTTTGTGGATCATTTAAACAAGAATAAAACCACCATTAATAAGATGGTCCACTTTGTTTCACTCAAGCGCGATGATGGCATTGGCGTTGAAGTGGCGCTGCAGTGGAACGATTCCTTCCAGGAAAACCTGTTCTGCTACACCAATAATATTCCGCAGCGCGATGGCGGTACCCATTTGGCCGGTTTTCGTGCCGCGCTGACCCGTGGTTTGAATACTTATATCGAGAAGGAAGGTATTGCCAAGACAGCTAAAATTGCCACTACTGGTGATGATGCTCGCGAAGGTCTGACTGCAATTATCTCGGTAAAAGTGCCCGATCCTAAATTTTCCAGTCAAACCAAAGACAAACTCGTTTCTTCTGAAGTCAAAACAGCAGTAGAGCAAGAGATGAGTGAACACTTTGGCGCTTACTTGCTGGAAAACCCGTCAGAAGCTAGATCCATCGTAGGTAAGATGATCGACGCTGCCCGCGCTCGTGAAGCCGCGCGTAAAGCCCGTGAAATGACCCGTCGTAAAGGGGCATTGGATATTGCCGGTCTGCCCGGCAAACTGGCCGACTGTCAGGAAAAAGATCCGGCATTGTCTGAACTCTACCTGGTAGAGGGTGACTCTGCGGGCGGTTCTGCTAAACAAGGTCGCGCGCGTAAAACCCAGGCGATTCTGCCGCTTAAGGGCAAGATCCTTAATGTGGAAAAAGCCCGTTTCGATAAGATGTTATCCAGCCAGGAAGTGGGCACTCTGATTACCGCGCTCGGTTGTGGTATCGGTAAAGATGATTACAACCCGGAAAAACTGCGTTACCACAGCATCATTATCATGACGGATGCTGACGTGGATGGTTCACACATCCGTACCCTGTTATTGACCTTCTTCTTCCGCCAGATGCGCGAGTTGATTGAGCGTGGCCATATCTATATCGCCCAGCCACCGCTGTACAAGGTCAAGA
>DQHS01000010.1 GCA_003524365.1 Cellvibrio sp.
ATTCTCATCGCTCATCGCTCTGACTCTTTCTCCCATGCTTGCGTCGAAAATGCTGGTACGCAATGAAAATAAGAATAATTTTGTCGAATCCATTAATCAGAAGATGTTCCGTTTGCGCACGAGCTACCAGAATGCAATTCGCTCATGTATACGGCGCTCAAAAATAATTATTGTTGGCTTTGCGTTGTTACTACTGGGAATTTTTTTCCTTGCACAACATATTCCGTCGGAGTATGCGCCCCGTGAAGATCGCGGTACTTTTTTTGTTATGGTGAATGGCCCTGAAGGTGCGAGCTATGCCTACATGGAAGAATACATGACTGAAATCGAAAGTCGCATGATGAAGTATGTTGAGGCAGGAGAAATTAATCGTTTGATGGTGCGTGCACCGCGTGGCTTTGGCGCAGTGGAGAGTTTCAACTCGGGCATGATTATCGCTGTGATGAATGATTGGAGCAAGCGCCGCGGTGCATTTGTGGTGATGGACGAAATTCGCCAGAAACTTGCAGATCTGCCGGGTGTAACTGCTGCTCCGGTTATGCGTCAGGGGTTCGGCTCACAAGCTACCAAGCCAGTGCAATTTGTATTGGGCGGCGGAACTTATGAAGAGTTGGCGCGATGGCGCGATATTTTATTAGAGAAACTGGAAAAAAATAATCCGGGGTTGACCGGTATTGATTGGGATTACAAAGAAACCAAACCGCAAGTCGAGGTAATGATTGATACCAATCGCGCTGCAGACTTGGGCGTAAGTGTAAGTAATATTGGCCGCACTCTGGAGGCCATGCTTGGTTCGCGCCGTGCAACAACCTATATTGATGATGGTGAAGAATATGATGTGATCATGCAGGGCGAACGTGACGAGCAGCGCACGACTACCAGTTTGCAAAATATGTATGTACGTTCCGAACGCTCGGGTGAATTAATTCCATTATCAAATCTGGTGACTCTAAAAGAGGTTGCCGATGCTAGCCGTTTGAATCGCTATAATCGTATGCGCTCGTTAACGATTGATGCAAACCTCGCGGATGGCCTTGCATTGGGCGATGCACTTAATCATTTAAATGGTCTGGTGCGTGAGCATCTGCCTTCTACGGCGGTGGTGGATTACAAAGGTCTCTCGCGTGATTTCCAAACAGCGGGTAGTTCGGTAATGTTTATTTTCCTACTGGGCATATTAATTACCTTTTTAGTATTGGCCGCACAGTTTGAAAGTTACGTGCATCCATTTGTGATTATGCTAACCGTGCCGCTCGCGATATTGGGTGGAATGCTCGGGCTCTATTTAACCGGCAGTAGCTTTAATCTTTACTCGCAAATTGGTTTGCTCATGTTGATCGGGCTTGCGGCAAAAAATGGGATTCTTATTGTGGAATTCGCCAACCAATTGCGTGATCGCGGCGTGGAATTTACCGAGGCATTGTTGGAGGCGTCATCTGCACGTTTGCGCCCAATTTTAATGACCAGTCTCACGGCGGTTGCTGGTGCGATTCCGCTGGTCATTTCATCCGGTGCCGGCTCAGAAACACGCTTCGTTATAGGTGTTGTCGTGATCGCCGGCGTATTGGTGGCGACCTTCCTGACATTATTTTTAGTTCCTGTGGCTTACAGTTTGCTCGCGCGCAATACCGGTTCGCCCGGTGATGTGGAGCGCAAATTGCTGCAAGATCAGGCTCGCTATAGCGGGGCAGATGACGATAGCTACTAGTTTGTATTCTTGTTTTGGTGCGCTCGCTAAAGGGCGCACCACTTCTCTGCTAGTATTCCTTTCATAACTACAATATCCAGCCATCCCCATGGCTTGTTAGTCGGCAACTCAAATCCGTTCACTTAACAATAAAGGGCGTAGTGACTAGCCTCGCTGCGAAGTTTGGTATGAAATACTTTTTCGCTTTATTATTGGCATGTACAGCATTCCTGCATGCGTGTGCAGCACCCAAAGGCTCATTAGCTAGCACATTGCAGTGGGATATTAATTCGTTAAATAAGATTGGCGGAGCCTCTGTCGAGGTGCTGGGCAATCCTCAAGTTGTGAGTACTATTCAGGGTACTGCGGTACGTTTTGATGGTGATGGCGACCGGTTATTAGTTGATGCCAACCCATTGAGTGATGCCACTGAATTCACCATCGAAATTATTTTTAACCCCGCCGATGCCTATCCAAACAATGTGGAGCCGCGATTTTTCCATATCGAATCGGCCGATAACCCTAATCGCCGCGTTACTATCGAGTTGCGACTCAATGATAAAAAGCAATGGTATCTGGACGCTTACATTAAATCGGAAAAATCGCAATTCACGCTGATTGATCCAACCAAAGTACATCCAATGGGTGAGTGGACGCATGCGGCAATCACTTATAAAAATCGCGAATTTGTTTCTTACGTGAATGGTAAAAAAGAATTAGTAGGGCAGGTGGACTACTTGCCAATTGCTAATACTGCCAAAACCTCGATTGGTGCGCGGATGAATCAGGTGCATTGGTTTAACGGCGACATTTTACAGGCCAGAATTAGTCGCCGGATTTTATCTCCGGCTGAATTCCTGACATTGCCAGCCAATAAGTAATCATTTATACACTTTAAATATCGGCCTTAACCGGCCGATATTTAAAAAGATTTTTTCCCTTCAATGGTTATGATGGGAATCCTGATTTGTGGTGTAATTAGGGTCTACATCCGCAGGGTGAATGGCATCGCTTACCGATGTATCTGCTTTAAATAATAATTGGCTCGACGCAACCCAACCTTTGTCACCATGTCCTTGTAAAACGTAATGACCATCAGGTGTATCCAAGCCGCCGACGGTGAGCTGTTCTCCACGGGTAAAGCTCACGCTGTACTTTTGCCCGTCATCTCCTTGAATATGACCAAACCAGCTGATGCTGTTGTAATCATGTTTTTCTATTCTATCGATAGTGACTTGATAATCTTTAGCATTGTTATCCACCTGCACATTAATTTTATCGCCGGGCATTAGTGTTTCAATTTTTAAACTATCCAATTCGATAAACTGGCGACCATCGGTAAACTCTTCCGGTTGCAGTGGCAGCTCGTGTGGAGTTTCTTCCGTGGGTGCCCAGCTGGTTGTGCGGTTGACGGCTGCTGCCACTTCACTATTTGAAAATTGCAGGTTGGGTCGGCGTTGCTGCATCGCCGCTATGCGCTCTTGTAATTCCGGAGTGATTGTCTGGCTTGCGGTCGATGATGCACTTGATGATATTTTTGCGACCACCTGATTTTTAGGCTGGCTGTTATCACCACTAGTCGCAGGAGTTGTGCTTTGAATTTTTGCGTTCGCATCGATATTATCCGGAGACGGGTGTTTTGATGATTGGGCAAAAAAATAAACTACGCCCAGCACAATCCCGCCAGCGATTACTGTTTTTAGCCAAAAGTGTCGTTGGGTTTGCATAATTATCCCGCTCATTATTGTTGTGATGAGACTAAAAACCGGCGGAATTGACACCGCAAATCGACGGCAATTCCGCAGGGTTACGCTTGAGCTGATTTAGCGCTTGATACGAATCCAGTTGATGTTCCAGCCACCTGTTTTGGCAAACACGCCAAAATTATAAGTGCCTGCGTTGATGGTGACTGTTTGCGTTACGGTGGTCCAATTCTGCCACCCACCCGTTGCAGGGATAGCCACTTCACCCAGCAGAATTCCGCCGCCATTTAAATCCGCTGACAGACGGCCACCACTTGGACTAGCAACCCGGTATTCAATGGTGTAAGTACCGGTTGTCGGTATGGTGACATTGCTATAAGCCATCCAGTCGTTTGCATCTATCCAACCCACATTTTGGCCGCCGCCGGTATCGGTGGTAGCTTCAGTTTGTACGCCGTTATTAGCAAAATAATTTTCAGCTTGAATCAAAATGTTAACGCCGCCACTTGCAGCGACAACAATCGAACTGGCTGAGTCATTAAAGCCTTCGTTAACCAAGCAGTTGTCGTCGCCGGTTTTAGTAATTGAATTACCGCTGAAATTATCATTCTGATACAGCGTAATGCTATGGCCAGCTTGAACACGTAGCGATGAAATATCATCGTTAACAATTCCACGCGCTTGCAGTTGGCTTAGGGTGTAGGTACCAACCGGTAAACCGACGTTATAGCCGCCGTAGTCGCAATGCTGCGCAACTTGCACTGGGCCTGATGAGCCTGTCGTTGGACGGAAGGCTGCAATTTCATTGCGCACATTGTGAATTGCCAATGCACCGTAAGCTTCATCCGCTTGCCCTACAGCTATGCCGCAAGGTAGCCCACGACAGGTGAGATTAGGGTTAGAGAAACGACTGACGCGTGTGGTATTAAATACGCTTGCATAAGCCATGATATCGACGAAGACATTGTCCACACCATAACCAACACCGTAGCGAAAGCGCGTACCGGATTGGTTGCCTTGTTTGCGCGAGTGATTTAATCCCATGTTATGGCCTAGCTCATGCGCCATCACTATAGGGCCGCAGCCCGGAGCGGTAACATTCCAGGTCCAGTTTTTATCGACGGCGACATAACCTATACCGCAAGCACCTTTTTGGTGAAGCTGTGATACAAAGTCCGCGCCCAACTGGTCGCGCAGTGCGATAGCCGCGTTGTTGAGGCGAAGATTCCCCAATACTGCACTCATGTCAGCGCCCGCTTGCTCCATTTCGCGTACTCCAACCAGACGTAATTGCACATCAATTTGGCTATCGGCGTAAGCGGCATTCATTTGGTTAACCCAACTGTTCATGGCAGTTTGCGGGTCGCCACCAAAATAGTTTTTGGAGAAGTTATCGTAGAGTACGAGTAAATCAACGGTGGCGGCCTGTGCTGTGCTAGCGAGTGCACAGCTGGTGAGACCAGCAAATAGTATGTGCCTGGCAGTATTCTTTACGCGATGAAAGTTCATTGCATTTCCTCTCAATTATTGTGTGATGAGTTTATCAATGCGAAGTAAATTCGATTTCCCAATCGCCCATTGATCAGGTAAATCGACCCCAGATGAATACATGGAATGGTTTTTATCGTTATATCAATTCAAAAAACGAAACAACCATGGATTACAGCTCAGCAAACTTAGCATTCTTACTCAGAAGGTTGTTGTAGCCTGCGTCACAGCGTTTTAAAGGTGCCAGTTAATAAATAAAGTGGGAGCTTTCCAAGTGAAGTGTGATTTTTCTCGAACGATTGCCACTTTGCAAAGTGATACAAAAAGAGGTTTTTTAGTGCGAGAGTGCACATGCTAAGCGGAATTTTTACAGCATTTTCGTTGCTCAAGCGCAGAGTGTTTTTAACGGCGTTAACCAGAACTGGCACAAATTTAAAAAGTGTTGTGAAACATTTAAGTTAAAAATTAAGTGCGAGTTTTCGTAGGCGGGGGAAAGTGTGATACGGTTGGATATATTCCAGGAATTATTGGTGGGTAAGAAAGACAAATGCGACCCCCGGACATTTAGGGGTCGCAGATAAAATCAGGTTACACTTTCACATTGGCTTTTAAGAAATTCACAATTTCACCTGCAGGAATTTCTTGCTTCTCTGCATCGCGACGACCTTTGTATTCGATACTGCCAGCTTCCAGGCCGCGATCGCCAATCACGATGCGATGTGGAATACCCATCAGATCGGTATCGGCCAACATGGTGCCGAGGCGCGCTTTATCTTCATCCATCAACAACACATCGAAACCAGCCGCTTGCAGCTGTGCGTAAAGCTCTTCGCACTTGGCGGCAACGGCGGGGGATTTTTGCATGTTGATCGGCACAATCGCGATATGGAAAGGTGCGATAGAATCAGCCCAGATAATGCCATTTTCATCAAAATTCTGTTCGATGGCAGAGGCAACCACACGCGTAACCCCAATTCCATAACAACCCATAATCATGGTTTGTTCTTTGCCGTTTACATCCAGCACTTTGGCCTTCATGGCTTCGGAATACTTGGTGCCGAGTTGGAAAATATGGCCAACTTCAATACCGCGTTTAATTTCCAGCGTGCCTTTACCACAAGGGCTTGGGTCACCGGTTACTACGTTACGGATATCGGCAACCAGCGGTGCGATTACATCGCGCTCCCAGTTCACGCCGGTGAGGTGGAAGCCATCTTTGTTTGCGCCGCAGACAAAATCGGCGAGATGCGCAGCTGAATGGTCAACAATTACAGAAATCTTCAATCCAACTGGGCCAAGTGAGCCGACGCCAACGCCCAACTCGGCTTTGATACGCGCTTCAGGTGCCAGTGTCAGTGGTGATGCAATGCCTGTTAATTTCTCTGCCTTGATCTCATTGAGTTCGTGATCACCACGCAATACCAAGGCCACTAATGGCTGGGTTTTATCTTCAAGTACTTCGCCCAGTACGATCAAGGTTTTTACGGTTTGTTGTGGGCTGACGTGCAGGAACTCACTGACTTCATCAATGCTGTGTTTGCCTGGAGTAGCAACTTCCTGCATGAGATGTTGGGCAGCCGGGCGTGGTGTTGATGGTGGCAGAGCTTCGGCTTTTTCAATATTTGCTGCGTAGTCGCTGCCGTTACTGAAGGCGATATCGTCTTCACCGCTATCGGCTAGAACATGGAACTCATGGGAGAAGGCGCCGCCGATGGAGCCTGTGTCGGCTAACACCGGACGGAATTGCAATCCCAAGCGGGTGAAGATGTTGCAGTAAGTAGCATGCATAACATCGTAAGTTTCTTGCAAAGACTCAGTGCTGGTGTGGAAGGAGTAGGCGTCCTTCATGATAAATTCGCGCGAGCGCATTACGCCGAAACGTGGACGAATTTCATCGCGGAATTTGGTTTGGATTTGGTAGAAATTCGCCGGTAATTGTTTGTAGCTTCTGATCTCGTTACGGATCAAATCGGTAATCACTTCCTCGTGGGTTGGGCCGAGGCAGAAGGGGCGGTCGTGGCGGTCGGTCATGCGCAGCAACTCGGGGCCGTATTGCTGCCAGCGGCCTGACTCTTCCCATAATTCAGCAGGTTGTACTACTGGCATCAATACTTCCATAGCGCCGGATTTATTCATCTCTTCGCGTACAATTTTTTCGACCTTACGCAGCACGCGCAAGCCCATTGGCAACCAGTTGTAAAGGCCCGAGGCCATTTTGCGGATCATGCCCGCGCGCAGCATCAATTGATGGCTGATAACTTCCGCATCGGAAGGTGTTTCTTTGAGAGTGGCAATTAAAAATCGACTGGAACGCATAGTTATGACTTCTTGGTAGCTATAATGGGTTTCAAAGCCGCTTATTCTACGGCGGTTGATGATATTGGTATAGCGCCTCGGGTGTTCCAGCGTCTATCTCTTGTTAAATAAAAGAAGGAATGCATCATGTTTGAACTTCATCCTCGTCTCGCTCAGGATTCCATCGTTATCGGTGAATTCGATCTATCGCTTTTGTTATTGAGTCGGGATGCCAATTATCCCTGGTGTATTTTGGTGCCCAAACGCGAGGATGTGTATGAGATACATCATTTAGCAGAAGAAGAGCAGTTGCAGTTGATTCGCGAATCTTGTCGTTTGTCCGAAGTCATGACCAGCGTCTTTGATGCCGACAAAATGAATGTAGCGGCACTTGGCAATGTGGTGCGCCAGCTTCATATTCATCATATTGCTCGCTTTACCGATGATCCCGCGTGGCCGCAGCCGATCTGGGGTAAGCTTCCTGCTAAGGAATACACAGCTGATGAATTTGCCGAGTGCATTAAGCGCTTACAAAATGCATTGGTCGGCGAAGGTTTTAAAATTCTATAAGGCGTGTAAAGGCATAAAAAAACCCGCAAAAATGCGGGTTTTTTTATGCAAGAAGCAGCGAGTATTTAAACAGCCATTTCTTTCAGTTTTTTCAGCGGACGTACTTTTACAGAAGTGCTTGCTGGTTTGGCTTTGAACATCACTTCTTCACCAGTGAAAGGGTTGATACCTTTACGTGCTTTGGTGGCAGGCTTTTTCACGGTGGTAATTTTCAGCAGGCCAGGGAATACAAATTCGCCAACGCCTTTCTTCTTGATGTGACCTTCAATAATGTTGGTCAACTCGTCCAACACGGCTTGAACTTGTTTTTTGCTCAGTTCAGTTGAGTCAGCAATTTGCTGCAGCATTTGAGTTTTATTTTGACGCTCGGCAATTGGCTTAACAACAGCTGGAGCTGCTTTAACAGCAGGGGCTTTCTTGGCAGCAGTTTTTGGTGCAGGTGCTTTTTTGGCGGCAGCTTTAGGGGCAGCTTTCGGCGCCGCTTTAGGGGCAGCTTTAACAGCTGGTGCTTTTTTAACTACAGCAGCTTTGGTTGCAGCAGCTTTAGGGGCAGCAGGTTTTTTGGCAGCCATATTTATTTCCTTCTATTTATTGATAAAGAGTGAGTGTGCTTATCTTTTAAACAAAGATGCTCGTGTACTGTAAAAACGTGAATTGCAGGGTACGGTTGATCCTGACAATACTCGTAAGACAACATGTGTATCAAAAAGCCCTGCATTTGTAGGCTTAAACAGCCCTAAACGCGGATTGACGCTATATATATAGGATAAAAAAGTAATCGGCAACAAAAAATATGCTGCTTTTCGGGCAAAAACTGCTTTTTTTATGGGTTGTGAAGTTTGGCAACAGATTTAACGGTGTATTGCGTGGATAAAGGTGCAGCTTAGATATGAAGCACTTGAAATTCAGGCTCAAGCTCACCGTATTGCCAAAGGTAATTAAATTCCTCACGCAGGGACTTTATCTCACTTGCCGCAGCACTGTTAAAAAAGCCGCGATGCAGCGCATCGTCATTTTTATAAAGTAACTTGTCGGTATCGCCCAGCATAAAACCCATTTCTTTATTGTTAGGTTCAACGGTCATTTTGCGTATCAGTATCTTTGATGAAAGACGCTGTGTGAGCCGTAGGATTAAGTGCCCGGTTTCGATAGCGGGTTTGGTGTCTTTAATCAGGATTTGTACCTGTGCGTGGCGGCTGGAGCGAACGAAGTCTGATAGCTGTTGTTCAAACTCAGGCGTGGCGTATACCAGTGAATCCAAATCGCGCGTGAGAATGGCAATTGAGCGGCGGCTTTGGGTCACCAACTGCTTGCTATAGTTGCGGAAATCAGTAACGCCGTCCAACAGCCACAGCGATTCACTTGCTGATGATTGTTCAGCCATCTTATGACTCCTTTAGGGTGCTAAATGCATGCGGATATGAGGTATGCCTGCATCAATAAACTCATCGCCTTCGGCAATAAAGCCTAGTATTTCGTAGAAGTGACGACGGTCAGTTTGTGCGTGTAGATAAATGGTATTTTCGGGTGCCGTTTGTTTGCAGTAAGCGATTACAAATTGCATTAGCTGATGGCCGATACCCTGATTGCGAAAAGAGCGGCGAATGGCAACGCGGCCAATATGATAAAGTTTATTTTTGTCTTTTTCTTCGAGCAATAAACGTGCACAACCTATAGCTTCGCCAGATGTAGAAAGCGCTAAAAAATGCATCGCATGTTCATCCAACCCATCCCACTCATCGACTGCGGAAACATGCTGTTCTTGCATGAATACTTCTGTGCGGATTTTTGTCAAATCCGCATGGTGAAGTTGCCAGCTGGCGGGAGTGATTGTATGAGGCATGATTTTATTCATCAACCAATAATGTTTCCTGATTCACCAATTGCGTAATCGCCGCTCGGTTCAGCGGATCTTGCACTAACTCTTTGAGTTCACGCCAACTAATCTCAACTTCTTTGCATACTAACTCTGCGAGTTCGCGCGAGCAGCAGATAGCTTCACCATCGGCAAATAGCAGCGTACCTTTTGCATCGCTATGAAAGGCGAGGCGGGCAGAAGGATGACGCCAGAGCAATTCACCATCGACGAGGGCTGCTTGCCATTCATCGGCATCTATATCCAGTGGCTCTTCGTCGGTGTGATCCAGGTACTTGCGTTCGGTCATAAACTTGCCGAACCAGTGGGCAATATTTTCTGCAGTCAAATGCTGCTGCAAAATGCTCTGTACTTGTGCGATGGCTTCTGCACCTATCTCGCCAGGATTATTCTGTAATTTCAAATCCGGATCGCTGAAGCGCAAATCATCGGCAATTGACAGCGCCACCTCCTGACCGACTTCCGAAATAATATCCGCATGGCTGGGCGCGCGGAAACCAATCGAGTAGGTCATGCAGTCATCACCTTGTGCATTGCCCCAGTGCGCAATACCGGGCGGGATGTACAGCATATCGCCGGGTTCGACTACCCATTCATCCGTAGTGTGGAATTCGTTCAGGATTTTTAAGCGAGTGCCTTCAACGCGCGGCGAATTGTTATCGCACATTTGGCCGATTTTCCAATGGCGCTTGCCTAGACCTTGCAACAAAAATACATCGTAGTAATCAAAATGCGGACCGACGCCACCTTGATCCGGCGCATAGCTGATCATGATGTCATCGAGGCGCCAGTTGGGAATAAAACGAAACCCATCGAGCATTTGGTTTACTTCCGGCACATATTGGTCGGCTGCTTGAACTAATAATGTCCAATGACTTTCTGGTAATGTCTCGAAGGTTTTTTCATCGAACGGCCCATTGCGTAATTCCCAAGGCGTTTCGCCGTTTTCCAATACGATGCGCGATTCAACTTCCTCTTCCAGCGCCAAACCTGCCAGCTCATCGGGTGAAAGCGGTGATTCAAACCCGGGAAATGCATTGCGGATCAGCAGTGGTTTTTTTTGCCAGTAATCACGCAGAAATTCTTCGATTGGCATATCGCCGAGATGTGTGAGTGGTGCGGTCATTTTTAATACCTGAAGATAAAATGGGAATCAAAATAAGAAAGGGCTCTTTAAGAGCCCTTTATTTTTTCACGGTTTAGATCGCCTTGGCTTGATCTACCGCATTACCTATGTAATTGGCGGGAGTCAGATCACGCATCGTTTGTTTGGCGTGTTCGGGAATGTCCAGCGTCTCCACAAATGCAGCCAAGACTTCGCGGTTGATAGTTTGCCCGCGAGTCAGCGCTTTTAATTTCTCGTAGGGTTCTGCAACGTTGTAGCGGCGCATAATGGTTTGAATTGGTTCGGCCAATACTTCCCATGAATTATTCAAATCTTCCGCAAGGCGCGCGCGATTGATTTCCAGCTTGCTCATACCTTTTAAGGTGGATGCATAAGCAATCATACCGTAACCAAAACCAACGCCCATATTGCGCAATACGGTTGAGTCGGTCAGGTCGCGCTGCCAGCG
>DQHS01000115.1 GCA_003524365.1 Cellvibrio sp.
GCAGTGGAAGGCCCAGTCGCCGGGAACAGCGATAAATTCCAGATCGCGTGTTTGGCCTACACCGACAATTTCAGTGACCTCTTTGCGCCATTGCGCTTGCGGCCAGCGGCCGCCGTCCGAACCGGTCAATTCAAATTGCACACCGTGCAAATGAATCGGGTGATTCCACATGGATAAATTTCCCACGCGAATTCTCACACGCTCGCCCGTTTGCGCGACCATGGATTCAATCGCTGGAAATACTTTGCNNCCCATCATGCCCATGGCCATTTGCACCATTTCGTCGGCGTGCGGGTGATACATGTGAGTGCCATGCTGGGTGAGCGTAAATTCATACACAAATGTTTCGCCCGGTTTTATCGCCGGTTGTGTTAAGCCGCTAACGCCGTCCATTCCCCATGGCAACAAAAAACCATGCCAATGTATGCTGGTGTGTTNNATACGATAGGCCAGAGTACGGCCATTAGGTGTAATCACCGGGCGATAACCCTGCGCTGTTGGCTCCGTTTTTTTTGTGCTGACGGCGGGAATGTTTTTGGTGGTCTTTGCCATCGGCTTATTTGCCGTGGTGTGTCGGGAGTGATCAACTTCGACGTTCTGTTGTTGGTGTGCAGAATGATCTTGTTGTGCCCGTAAAGGCAAACTGGCGGCAACCAAACCGGCTGCGCTTCCCAATAAAAGGTTGCGACGATTAATCATGGTTATGCTCCTCATGTTCGCTGGTCGTTTTATCGATGGATTCTGTAGGCTTATCTTCTTGTTGTTGATGCGCCGAGTGATCATCAGCTTTTTGATGTTTGCTGTGGTTCATCGCATCNNTGTGATCCATCTTGCTGTGATCCATTTCGGCATGATTCATCTCGCCATGATTCATCTTGTCGTGGTCCATCTTGCTATGATCCATCGCATTGTGATCCATCTTATCGTGACCCATTTTGCTGTGATCTATAGCGGGCGTTGGTGCCGGAAGTGCTCGCCCGATTGCCAATTCAAGCTGCGTGCGCGCTTGCCAGTAGCTCACTAACTCGTGGGTGTAGTCATGCGCTAATTGAATTTCCTGGCGTTTGATACTGAGCAGCTCAAAAGGGCTGCCAAGCATAAAATTGACCTCGCGATTTGAAAGTGTCACGCGCTTTTCCGCCACCTGTAAACTTGCTGCAATTAAATCCAGCTGTTCGCGCGCCGATTGCATTTGGTTAAGCGCTTGGGCGATTTCGGTGTCGGCATCCAACAGGGTTTGCGTGAGCTGTGCTTGGGTTTTGGTTGTTTGCGCATCAAGTGCTGCAAGCTTTCCTTGATTGCGGTTAAAAATAGGCAGCGCAAATTCAAGCTCGGGCCCGACATTAATTGCACCATCAAATTCACGTTCCGCGCTGATGCCAACACTCATATCGCGCCAACCGTTTTCGGTGCGAATTAATATGCGGCGATTTTCCAGTCTCGCTAGTTGCTGTCTGGTGATTTTTATATCCAGTCGATCATGTTTTGCTTGTTCAAGTAATTCAGAATGAGACATTTTTTCTGCTGGCAATACCGGTAGCTGATTCGGCAATTTGATTGAGCTATGTGAATTCATGCCCAGCATATTCAGCAATTCAAGCTCTTTTTCTTGCGCCTTGCGCTCGCGCTTTTTAACTTGTTGCTGAACGCGGCGCAATTCGTTGTCGTAATACAAAAAACTGTTTTCCGACATATTGCCCGCGCGATAGAGACTATTGCCCAACTGCTGGCGGGCGAGGGTAGCATCGAGCATTTGTCGCTGTACTTGCAGATGCTGCCGCGCTGCAATCGCCGCGTAATAGGCATCGCCTGTTGCAGCGATTAAGCTTTGCAGGCGAGATTGCAAGAGTAGTTGCACGCTGAGCAAATTATCTTCTGCAAGTTGTCTGCGCAGCGGGCGAGTGAATAGTTCAAGCAATGGCTGGCTCAGCCCCAGGTCTAATTTCCAGCGCCCACCATCCTCCGGTCTTAATGCACCGATAGATAAATGGGGATTGCTGATTAATTCTGTTTGAAGACGCTGCGCATCGGCGATGCCTAGCTGCGCCAGTTCGATACGCACTTGTGGTGATTGGCTGAGCAAGGTTTGTATCGCTGTGTGCAGATCAAGTGTTTTGTCGCTGATAGGTTCTGGTGCGGAAGATAGATCGGTACCGGGATGCGCTTGTGCGAGTTGTTGAGCTACCAGCGACACTGAATTATGTGGTGGCTTGGTGGCGCAGGCACTGAGCAGCAGGCTTGCGCAAAGCAACAAGCTGCCGCGAATGAGCGGGTTTGTGGTTTTCATTTTATAAATTTCCTTAACTATTGGCTGAATGCAATAGCATCAGCGCGGCAAGTTAATTGCAGAAAATCGATCCCGTTGTAACTGGCTGGAGATCGACTAACCAGTGTTAATCAAACCTGAGTCGATTAAGTATTAAATAGCAATTTTTAACAGGTAAAAATTACGCTAGAAGTCGTGGTGGCCGCTTGGGAGTTGCCAGCAGGGGTTGTGCGGGGGAAGGAGAAATATATTGCGTATGGACGACGGCAAAGCTGAACGTCGGCTGCGTGAACTCGCGCAGCACTAACGCTGAATGCCAAGTACAAGAAAATTGACAGTGTTTACAGGATTTTNNTCGCTGAATTTATCTGCCTGTATCAAACTGGCTTCCAATTGTGCGCAATGCAGCCATTGTCCCGCAATCGCCTGCAGCGGTAGCCACAGACAGAGAGCGATCACAATAAGATGCATATGTTTACGCACAATCATAAAAAAACTATTCCGCTAGTGTTTGTGACTACAAGCAAGCCCATCAAGAATCGGGCAATCCGGACGATTATCGCCATGGCATTGTGCTGCTAAATCGCTTAGCGCCTGACGCATCTGTTGTAATGATTTTATGCGTTCATCCATTTCACTGATATGTTCGAGTGCCAGCTTTTTTACTTCGGCACTGCTGCGCTGCGAATCTTGCCAAAGACTGGCGAGTATTGCTATTTGTTTCATCGAAAATCCCAAATCGCGCCCACTTTTTATAAACCGCAACAAATGAATGTCGCGCGTTTGGTAAACACGATAGTTGGCGTAAGTGCGATCGGTCGGCTTTACCAGCCCGAGTGTTTCATAATGACGAATCATTTTGGCGCTAACGCCGGTAATTTTTGCAGCCTCGCCAATGCTGTGTAACCCTTGTGCATGCGCATCTGCCAATTCCAGTGTGGGTTTGTGGGCAAATCGAGTCATTGTTATTCCTCCGCAGGGGTTTTCCAATTGCGCAAGCGCAGCGCATTGGTCACTACAAAGACACTGGAGAGTGCCATAGCGCTAGCGGCAAGTATAGGTGACAAAAGCCATCCAAAAAACGGATAAGCAACACCTGCNNGCCACGTTGTAGGCAAACGCCCAGAATAAATTTTGTTTGATATTGCGCATAGTGGCGCGCGCCAGAGCGATACTTTTGGGCACGCCCTGAATATCGCCACTGACCAATACCAGATCAGCGCTTTCAATTGCGATATCTGTACCAGTACCAATCGCCAGGCCCAAATCAGCTTCTGCAAGCGCGGGGGCATCATTTATACCATCACCCACATAGGCGATTGCACCATGCTGTTTGCGTAATTCTTTTACTGCCGCTACTTTTTCGTTGGGCAATACTTCTGCGATGACCACGTCTATGCCTAATTGTTTTGCAATTACGTTAGCGGTGCGTTGATTGTCGCCGGTGATCATGGCGATTTTAAAATCCAGCGCATGCAAGGCTTTTAATGCAGCAGCAGTGCCGGGTTTAATCGTATCTGCCAGCGCCATCACTGCTGCCATTTGGTTGTTAACTGAAATATAAATCGGCGTTTTTCCCTCTTCGGCTAATTGCCGGGCAATCGAACCTAGCGAATCGAGATTGATACTGAGTTTCTCAAACAGACGATCAGCACCTATATGGATTTCTTCTCCGGACACTTTCGCTTTTAATCCGTAACCCGGTATTGCTTCAAATGTCTCCAGCGTTTCGAGTGATATTTTTGCGGCTACAGCGGCTTCTATCAATGCGTTGGCAATTGGGTGTTCCGAGTGTTGTTCAGCTGCCGCAGCTAATGCGAGCACCGCATTTTTTTCAAATCCCGGCGCGACAATAAAATCCGTCAGTTTGGGTTTACCCAGAGTTAAGGTGCCGGTTTTATCAAAGGCGATGGTCTTCACTTCTGCAAGCGTTTGCAATGCGGTGCCGCTACGGAATAACAAACCCAAACTCGCCGCACGACCAGTGCCTACCATTATCGATGTTGGTGTTGCCAGACCCATGGCGCAGGGGCAGGCGATAATTAACACGGCTACCGCATTGACCAGTGCAAAACTCAGGGCTGGCTCGGGACCAAAGATCAGCCATACTAAAAATGTCAGTGCAGCTACTAACATTACCGCTGGTACAAACCAGCGGGTGATTTGATCCACCAGCGCTTGTATTGGCAGCTTGGAACCTTGCGCTGTTTCCACCAACTCAATGATCTGCGCCAGCAGCGTATCTTTCCCTGTTTTGGTGACGCGATAAGTGAACGAGCCATTGGTATTTAGCGTACCGCCAATGACTTCAGCTGCGACTGTTTTGCTCACAGGAATAGATTCGCCGGTCATCATGGACTCATCGATAAATGAGCTGCCTTCAATAATTTCGCCATCCAGTGGGATGCGCTCACCAGGGCGAACCAGCAAATGATCATTGGGTTGGATCAGAGACAGTTCCACCGTTTCTTGCTTGCCATCGCGTAAACGAGTGGCGTTGTGCGGTTGAAGTTTCACCAAACGGGCGATGGCATCACTAGTGCGACCACGAGCGTTGGCTTCCATCAATCTGCCCAACAAAATCAGTGTCACTATGACCGCAGCCGCTTCAAAGTAAACATTCACCGTACCAGCGGGTAGGGCAGAAGGGGTAAAAGTTGCGACTAGCGAATAGCTCCATGCTGCCAAACTGCCAAGGGCGACCAATGAGTTCATATCGGGTTGCAAACGCACCAGGGCAGGTAAGCCTTTTTGATAGAAGACCCACCCCGGCCCAAACATTACCAAGGTCGTTAATGCCGCTTGTATGATCCAGTTCCAATCACCTAAATTGGCCATTAACCAGTGATGCAAAGCGGGGATTAAATGACTGCCCATTTCCATCACAAAAACGGGGAAGGTAGCAATCAGGCTGAAGAGAAATTTTTTCTTTAAATCGACTCGTTCCAGCTCACGGCGCGCTGCGCCTTCTTTCTGATCAGCGGGTTGGGTGGGGCGCGCCTGATAACCTGCGTGCTCTACTTTCTGAATTAACTCAGCGACTGCAACCTCATGTGAAAGCGTTAAGTGCGCTCGCTCGGTTGCCAGATTTACGCTGACACTGCTAACACCATCTACCTTTGCCAGTGCCCGCTCAACGTGAGCGACGCAGGAAGCACAGGTCATCCCTTCAATTGCTAAATCAAGTTCTTGGGTTGTAGTGCTCATTACATCCTCCTTCACGAGTGTTCCGGTACAAGCTGAGCGGGGTAGCCTGCATCATCCAGTATCGAGAGCAATTGCTCAGCGGATAATGTTGATGTTACTTCCAGCTTACGAATGGCAGGAAAAGCTTTTACGATTGCTTGCTTTTCTACGCCAGTAATGGCGCGAGTGATGGCAGCGGCACAACCCTGGCATGTCATATTCTGAACGGTAAATTGATACATGGTGAACTCCGGTTTTATTGAGGTTGGAGCCAGACTAAGGCTTACCATCGTGGGAAGGTCAACACTTTATATTCTAGTGTCTGTTAATTGCGGTCTGTGCGCTGAAGCACTAGTATCTCGCACTTTCTTGGTGCAATGAGATTAGCCATGACAATCAAACATCTGCTGCACGAAGCTCGGTTGCTCTTGGGCATAGAACGCAATACCACCCGTAATGGCGAGAAGATCATCTCGGCAGTTGGGGCTTTCCTGGGCATTTTGGCTGTTTACTGGGGTGCCCGTTGGTGTTTCCCCGATGGTTTTATGCACACCGCTGGCACGCTGCTCATGGTGACCTCGATGGGCGCGACGGCAGTGTTATTGTTTGCCGTCCCGCAGGGTGCTTTATCACAACCTTGGGCGGTAATCGGTGGGCATTTATTATCGGCCTTTGTCGGCGTGACGGTTCAGCAATTATTTCCCGACCAAACCTGGACACCCGCACTGGCGGTAGGTTTGGCAGTCGGTGTGATGCATTATTTGCGCTGTATGCATCCACCCGGTGGTGCGACGGCATTAGCCGCGGTGATCGGTGGTGCGGAGATTTATCGTCTCGAATACTTTTATTTGTTGATGCCGATTTTGATTAACGTCGTCAGCATTATGGTAATGGCCATTGCCTTTAACGCCTTTTTCCCTTGGCGCCGCTATCCAGCACATCTTACTCGGCGCAAGCTTGCCAAACCGGCGGTTGCCTCGGAGCGACAATTCGAACTAACTCAGGAAGACTTCTCTGCAGCGATGGAACAGCTCAATTCCTATGTAGACATCACCAGCGAAAATCTTACCCAATTGCTGGAGTTGGCTAAGCAGCATGCAGAAAAAAATATCACTCATCCCGAGCAGATTATTGCCGGGCATTTTTATAGCAACGGCAAACTGGGGAAATTGTGGAGCATCCGTCAGGTCGTAGACGCCGCCGACAACCAAAACGCCAGTAAAGATCAGGTGATTTACAAAGTAGTGGCGGGGGACGGTGGTTATGCTACAGGTATCTGTTTGCGCGCAGAGTTTCGTCAATGGGCGCGCTATGAGGTTAAACGCCAGACAAATGGCCATTGGAAAAAGCTTACCGATGAGGAATGAACTCAATAAATCGGCCAGTTATTACAAAATCCAACAAATATCAGGTGTTTAGGAAAGGTCAGTCAGGATAAGATTCGTTAGCCCAGTTTGGGTGTAGAGTTTTTATATGGCGTCAGCGCTTATGGCTGCGCCAGTTAATTGATAATTAGAGGTTTATCGACCATGCGTTCTTGCTCCCGCTTTGCTACTCCAGCCAAATGGCTCAAATATTCTCTATCTGTCGCTTGCTTGAGTACAGGTGTGCTGCTGACTCAGGCGGCCAGCGCGACTACCGTCCAGTTCCAAACTGTATTGGGCGACTTTGAAGTCAATCTGTTCGATAAAACTACACCCAAAACCGTGGCCAACTTTTTGGCGTACGTTAATGCCAATGCCTACCAAAACACTATCATCCATCGTTCTGCATCCAAGTTTGTGGTGCAGGGGGGCGGGTATAAATATACGGGTGAGCTGCCTTTGGTTGCAATTCCCCAAAACGCCGCTGTTGAAAATGAGCCTGTGTACTCCAATTTACGCGGGACCATTGCCATGGCGAAACTGAGTAGTAGCGTCAATAGCGCAACTAACCAATGGTTCTTTAACCTGAGCAACAATGCTTCTAATCTGGACAAGCAAAACGGGGGCTTTACTGCATTTGGTCAAGTGATGGGAAATGGCATGGATGTAGTTGATGCAATTGCCGCGCTGAATCGTTTTAACGTTGATATCTTTCAGGGTTTCCCACTGCGCAATTATTCCTCCAGCGACCATACTGCCAATAAACCTGTGACTGGCGATCATTTGATGCTGATCGAGAATATTGTGGTGCTGAATGCCGATCCTGATACCGCAGCAAGTTTGAATCCCACCAAAAATACCCTTATCAATGAGAAAGAAAAAGATGATGGCGGCAGTGGCAGTATGGGGTTGATCAGCTTGTTGATGTTGAGTTTGCTTGCCTTGGGCCGTAAAAGACTATTGAATAGGAAGTAATTTTTACTTCCAGAGGGATGTCTTGTGATTACTTATGCATATTGGTTTGCTGTTGTCGCCGTTGCTATTTTTGTGTTTTGGGGTGTAGGCCGCTACTTGAAATGGAAAGCGGGTTTGATTGGTGGTGCGGCTGTGCTGATTATCGGCTGGGGGATGTACTTCTTTCACTACGAGCAGCATTTTGTGAAAAACTTCGGAGGCGTGATGTCTATTGCTGTTCCTGATGGACAAATGCATATGCAAGCCACTTGGAAAGACGACAACTTGTGGATCGAAAATTATGATCCAAAAACCAATACCTGCATTTTCAGCGAGTATTCAAAAGGTAGTTTGTTAGAGGGCAGGGTGACGATTAAAAACTGTAATCCACTTATGCCAAAAACTGAATAATCATTTGAACATGATTACTTAAATGCTACAGAAGGGGCCTTTGGCCCCTTTTGTGTTTCTGGAATACCCACCTCATATGAAGAGCAATTGGGTCGCTGCTGCAAATTAGATTTTTTTGGGCTAACGGCACATTTTTCATTGTTTATGTGGTTTTGAGGGCTAGGCTTGAAATAAGTGGAGTGAAAATCTCCTGCGTTCAAGCGAGGCTTAACTATGAAGATCAATCATAGCGCACATGTTGTCTGGACGCTGCTTGCCGTAATGTTGGTGGGTGGTGCAATGTCGGTAAATGCGCGGGAAACCATCAAAGAAAAAACCTGCGATGCCATCCAAAAGGCAATCCACAAGTTAACGCCCGAAGGCGGCGAGTTATTACTTTTACCGGGCACCTATACCTGTACCCACCCCATTATTATCGACAAAAATCATGTCACCTTGCGCGGAGCAGGGCCGGCAACTGTGTTGCGGCTTGCTGATAAAGCTAATGCGCCGGTGATTATTATGGGATTGGCTGAAGGCATTCCGAGCCGGTCCACTCATCATGTGCGTGTGATAGATCTGATGATCGATGGTAATCGCGCAAATCAATTATCCGAGTGTATGGGCGGCCCCTGTAGCATGGAGTTTCCGCTGCGCAACAACGGCATCAGTATTCGACGTTGCGTGGATTGTGTAGTGCAATCGGTGACTGTGTATGGCGCCATGTCGGGCGGGTTAGTGACCGAACTAGGTTGTCGCCGATTAACCATTCGCGACTACACATCTTACGACAATGAATTTGATGGCCTCGCTGGCTATGAAACAGAAGACAGCACATTTTCCGGTATTCATCTGTACGGCAATAAAGCGGCGGGAATATCGACGGACATCAAATTCAATAACAATAAGTTTTACGATGTCACCATCGCGGACAATAAAACCGTGGGTATATTTATGCGTGATTCGTTGGACAACTCATTTACCAATTTGCATATTCGCGACAGTGTTCAGCATGGTATTTTTCTTGCGCAAGTCAACACTGATGCTGATACGGCAGCTACGGGAAATACCTTTACTAGCGTGGTGATTGCTGGTTCGGGAGGGGTCGGATTTTTGGCGAATGATGCATCCTGCATCAATAATATGATGGTCGGGGCACAATTTATTAATAATAAACGCGGCTGTATTGGTGAGGCAGCATCGGGGTTAGTCGAAAACATTGGGGCCATTTGTCGATAAAAGCCAAGTTTTTTGCAGGTTCTCGATGCAGAGCGATTTTAAGATGTGTGTGTACCAGGATGTATCGTTTAGGTAGCTCGCGATTGTTTTTTTGGTCGCGAGCTTTTTTATGAGAATTAATTTTCCACGCTGGGTAAGAAGCGATAACCTACACCAGGCTCTGTTTCTATGTATCGAGGATTCGATGGATCATCACCCAGCTTGGTACGCAGGCGCGCAATAAAAATACGCAAATAATGAGTGTCTTCCACATGGGTGCCGCCCCAAATCTCACGTAATAATTGTTGCTGGGTGACAAGGCGTCCGGCGTTATTAATCAGACGTTTTAACAATTCAAATTCTTTACGGGAGAGTTTGGCCACCTCGCCATCCACTGTAAGCTTGCGCTCTTGTAGGTCAATTACCACCCTCTCATCCTGAAATTTTTGTACACTCTCCACGCTCGGACCAAAGGATTTTATCAAGCCGCGAATGCGCGCCAGTAATTCCTGAATGCCAAAAGGCTTGACCACATAATCATTGGCGCCAACGTCTAACGCCTGCACAATTTCAGATTCGCGATTGCGCACCGATAACACAATTATGGGTTGGTGGAAAAAATCGCGCAGTTTCTTAAGCACTACCTGGCCGTCGAGATCAGGCAGGCCCATATCCAAAATAATTAAATCCGGAGTCTGCTCGGCCGCGAAAGCTAAACCCTGTCTACCTGTATCGGCTTCCAGAATGGTATAGCCTTGGGCGGTAAGGCCGATTTGTAGGAAGCGGCGAATTTGTGGTTCGTCGTCGATAATTAGAATCTTGCTCATAGTGACTCCATTTTTTGGGGAGTATAAACACTGGCTGCCTGTACCCGCGTTATATCACTGTTAAATTTTTTATTCTTCTGATTGTGGGAGCGTTTGTTGTTCGTGTTGATTGTGAATGGGCAAGGCGATACGCACACAACATCCGGGGTTAAGCCTATCGTCTACACGCTTGGGGTTCGGGTGAATGCTAACCTTGCCTCCATGGGCCATTATCATTCCCTGACAAATTGTTAAACCAAGCCCGCTGCCGGATCTACGTCTGTCACCTTTCTCGGCAGTATGAAAACGCTCAAACACTTTTTCCCGCTCTTCTTCGGGAATTCCAGTTCCCTGATCGCAAATGGTAATTACAACCTGATCGCTTTCTTTTACGCATGCAATATCAATACTGGCACTACGAGGGGAAAACTTGATGGCATTATCAATCACATTAAAAATGGCTTGCTCCAATAGAGCAGCGTGTACATAAAGTGAGGGCACTTGCGCCGCGATGGACTCAGTGAGGTGATTTTGTATCAGTAAAGGACGCAGGCGTTTTTTTACCACACTTAAGATTTCTTCAACGCTCACCCAATTGCATTCCAGCTGCATTTGCCCGAAACCCAAACGGGTCATGTCCAATAAATTTTGCGTGTAGCGGTTTAGGCGTTCTGCCTCCTCCAATACGGTGTTTAATAACTCGCGGGTTTGTTGCTTATCCAAATGCTCACCAAACTCAAGTACAGTGGATGTGGCGCCAATCATAGTTGTGAGCGGTGTGCGAAAATCATGAGATACCGATGACAGCAGTGATGAGCGCAGCAACTCATTTTCTTTGGCAATTTTTTCTTTTTCCAAATCTGCTGCTAGCCGGGTTCGCTCCAATGAAATATTAACTTGATGCAAGAGCAGCAAAAAAATATCGCGTGGTAAATGGGGAATATTTTCTGCCGCGATGCGCAGCAGGCCAATGACATGACGGGAATTGTAGAGGAAATAGACATCGTGTTCCTGTTCAAGCTCAGCAATCTTGCTGATAGTTTCTTCTGTCCAACGGAGTTCCAGTAATTCTTCCAAATAGGTTTTGCGCAAATTAGTGAGACGCCGAATCATCGGGTGGGTGGCCCAGTTGTCTTCGTGGGTGATCAAGACGCAGTGCTCTTGCCAGGGTTTAAGTGCATCGCGCAAGGCAGCGATAACATCTTTGGTATCAATGGCTTTAGGTAATCGTTCAAGCAACTCCAGTTCAATATCTGTCATAAATTCGCGCATACGAATTTTCTGCACGTTTTTTTTATGCTTGGTGGCCATGTATCCCACCAAAACGGATGTGAGTAGAAAGAGTGATATCGTCAGCAGGTCTTCATCCTGATGAATCATTATTGATCCGCGAGGTTCAGCAAAAAAAAAGCTGAAGGCAAAAAAGCTGGAGAGCGCGTTAATAATTGCCAGCTCTACAGTAACGTTAATGGCGATAAAGACTACCATCACGATGTAAAGAAGCGGCACGTTGGCCTTGGGTAGGGAGTCTGTTACCAAAAACGCAAAAGGTGTTAGCAACCAGGGGAATAAGATACCGATGGGGTAGGCGAATTTACGCAAAACTTTTTCAGCATTCATCACGCGCGCCAGAATGCAGGTGTAAACAGCACAAGAATTGTCAGGAATTCTAACCGCCCCAATAACATTCCAGCAGAGAGCGCCCATTTGGCGGTGTCGCTTAAGCTGGCGAAATTTCCTGCTGGGCCAATTACGGGGCCCAAGCCTGGGCCAACGTTCATCACTGCAGTCGCTGCACCGGTAAGGCTGGTCAACATATCCAGGCCAGTTAGGGCGAGGATTAATGCGATCACAACCAAGCAGCCTGCCATCAAAAACATGTACGAAATGGATGACACGATTATTTCCGAGCTAATCAAGCGGTTGTTGTAACGTCGGCTAATTATTGCACGAGGATGAATTGCGGTGATGATTTGTTCTTTCACCAGACCAC
>DQHS01000194.1 GCA_003524365.1 Cellvibrio sp.
AATATGCAGCGCCGCCGATTGCGCGTAAACAATACATTCGAGCAGCGAATTGCTCGCCATCCGATTGGCGCCATGCAAGCCGGTAAACGAAGTTTCACCGATGGCATACAGATGCTGCAAATCGGTCTGACCATTTTTATCCACGACAACACCGCCGCAGGTATAGTGCGCAGCGGGTACAACGGGAATGGCTTCTTTGGTGATATCGATTCCAAATTCCAAGCAGCGTGCTTTTACCGTAGGGAAGTGCTCGCTGATAAATTCTTCTGATTTGTGGCTAATATCCAGATACACACAATCGCAGCCGAGGCGTTTGATTTCATGGTCAATGGCGGNNACTGGTTAAATTCCATATTGGCCACACGGCAACCAGCGCGCCATGCCATGGCGATACCATCACCACTGGCGCTGTCGGGGTTGCTGCTGTAAAGGTAGACCTTGCTCGCACCCCCGGTGGCTAGCACCACAACTTTGGCTTGGAATACATGCACTGCATCTGTCTTACTGTCCAGTACGTATGCGCCGGTGCAGCGTAGCTTGCGTGAATCTGCATCAGCTTGGGAGATCAGGTTCACCGCAACATGGTGTTCAAAAATATCGATATTGGCTTGCTGATGGACTTGGTCTATCAGCGTTGAATGTACAGCTTGGCCAGTAGCATCGGCGCTGTGAATAATGCGCCTGTGACTGTGGCCGCCTTCTTTAGTCAGATGGTAATCGCCGTTGTTATTCTCTTTGGTGAAGTTGACGCCTTGGGCGATGAGCCACTGAATTGCATCTTTACTGCGCTCCACCGTAAAACGCACCGCGTCTTCATGGCAGAGTCCGGCACCGGCAATTAGTGTATCGGCAACATGGGCATCGATAGAGTCCTGATCATCCAATACAGCGGCTATACCACCTTGCGCAAACCAGGTGGAACCTTGGTTAATTTCATTTTTGCTCAGCACGGCAACGCGCGCCTGTTGGGCTAGACTTAGCGCCAAGGTGAGGCCAGCTGCGCCTGAACCAATGACCAGAACATCGTATTGATAGTGTTTCTTCATGCAGATAGAACCCGGTTTGCGCAAGGAGCGCCTGAAAAAGAGATGGCAAGCGAGGCAGTATATCAAGCCTGTGTCGCTTTATACGAAGTAAACAGCCATTGGGATAATAACCCCGTATAATCGCCCATGAACTTTTTATACATGGTTTTGTCTATGAGCCGGCCATCTTTAATAGGCTCAGGCACTAGACTAAGAGTTGGTTTTATTAAGTCGTATTCAAATGGGTCAATTGGCTCTGGAGTACTGGCGCAGATTTGCCCGATAACCGCGAGGTTAGGGCGCTTGGGGGTTAAAGAATGACAGCGCAACTAGCGCCTGATGTTGATCAGCAATTGGTCGAGCGAGTTCAAAAAGGCGATAAGCGCGCGTTTGATTTGCTAGTGATTAAATACCAGCACAAAGTGTTAGCGGTGATTAGCCGTTTTATTCGCGATCACGCTGAAGCTCAGGATGTGGCTCAAGAAGCCTTTATTAAAGCCTATCGTGCGCTACCCAATTTTCGTGGTGACAGCGCCTTTTATACATGGATCTATCGTATTGCTATTAATACTGCCAAGAATCACATAGTCGCGCGCAATCGTCGCCCGCCGACCAGCGATGTGGAAATCGAAGATGCTGAATTTTTTGATGGCAACGACGGCATGCATGAATTGAATACGCCTGAACACAATATATTGTGCGAAGAGCTGCAAGATACTATTTTACAAGCGTTTCAGGATCTCCCTGACGATCTGCGTACGGCGGTAACTTTGCGTGAGATCGACGGTTTGAGCTACGAAGAAATCGCCGAGGTGATGGCCTGCCCGGTAGGGACTGTGCGTTCGCGTATTTTTCGGGCCCGTGAGGCTATTGATAAGCGTATCAAGCCGTTGATTGAAGATTAACCAGATAGTAAGGCTCTCGGGGGTAATCGCAGAAAAATTGCAACCTCCTTGAAAAACTTGCACAAATTTTTGTAATTTCGTGAACCAATTGACTATCGTCAAGTCATAGAAAGCAGCTGAGACAGATGCCGCCAAGGTGTCAGGCGCTTGGCAAACCATAACGCAATTCTTTAATAATAGTTTTTGCATAGAGGCACCAGCGAGAATGACAGAGCAAATCCAACCACCAGTGCTTGCCGAATCCCTGTCAGCACTTATGGATAATCAGGCATCTGAGTTAGAACTGCAGCGTCTGCTTAAAGCAGTGGAAGTAGACTCTGAACTCAAATCGACTTGGTCCCGCTATCAAATCGCTAGTGCTGGTCTGAGAAAAGACCTGCCAGTGATAGCATCTAATGATTTTGCTGCACGCATTAGCGCTGCAATTGATGCTGAAGAAACTTACTCGATTCAACCCTCCATCAGCCCCCAGACTGATTACGAACAAGCCGCTTCCAGCAATGTGATAGCCATACCCTCCCGCTGGTGGCAACAAGCTGGTCGTGTTGCGGTCGCCGCATCAGTAGCAGGTGCTCTGATTGTAGGTGTGCAGCAGTATCAGATAGCTGCTCCACAAACCGCAGAATTTGCCGCTAATACTCCAGTCGTTGCTCCTGTTGTGACAAATGAAAGCAAAGCAGCCAATCTTCCCTCGGGTATCAATGCTCCCGCACTTTCGGCTCGTACGGTAGCGGTGCAAAGCGGTTATGAATCGCGGCCGCAAGAAAATCGTCGGGTGATGTTTGTGCCGCGTCAGCAAGCAGCGCCAATCTACAACGAAGATGTCAGCACTTACGTTAACCAGCTTATTCAGGAGCATACCGATAACGCATCGATCAATAGCGGCCAAGGTATGTTGCCTTACACTCGCGTTATTCTGACTGAAGAGGAATAGTTTTTCCGAGTGTTGCATTAACAGGCGGAGCAGTTATGCTGCTCCCTTGATTCCCTCTCCCACGAGTCCAGAATGTTCACTCCCCTTTGTATTCGCACTCTCTTATTCTTCTCACCATTAGCATTTTCTCTCAACCTTCATGCTCAGAACGCAAGTGCCCCAGTAGCTGATTCGGGTGCGCAGGTGTCTGCCAGTGTTACCCAATCACCTGAAGTTGCCAAATTGCTACAAAAAATGGCGAGTGTTCCGCATACCCTGAATTACCAAGGCTCATTCACTTACCAACACAAAGACAATCCATCGCTACAAAGTTTCCGTATTATCCATTGGGTAGAGGATGGAGTAGAGCATGAGCGCCTGCAGCACCTGAATGGAACCGAGCGTGAGTTTGTGAGGTCAGGTAAGGCGATAGGTTGTGAGTCGCTTGGTAATCAATTATTGCAGGGCAAGATCAGCCAGCTCGGCGCCAATCTTGCGCGCATGGATGAATTATATCGTTTTGAGATTAGCGGCACTGAGCGGGTTGCCGGGCGCGAGGCTACGGCTCTTCTTGCTTTGCCGTTGGATGCCTATCGCCACAGTTCGTTGCTGACGATTGATAACGAGACAGGGTTGGTACTTAAATCCTGGCTGGTAGACGAGTCAGCGCGGCCACTAGAGCGCTATCAATTTATCGATATCGATTTCAGTCCTGATCTGAAAAGTATGCAACAACAACCCGCGGCTAAATTACAGAGATCGGCGACCTCCAAACTCAGCGAGTGTAATCCTTCCGAGTTAAAGCAACCGGAGCATTGGCGATTGGCTTGGGTCCCGCCGGGATTTGCTTTCGTCGGCCAGCGTCAGGTGCGCAACCAGATTGATATGTTGATGTATACCGATGGCTTGACAACGTTTTCTGTCTTTATCGAAGCGGCAAGCGGCGCTATACCTGAGGGTGTGGCCTCACGCGGTGCGACTTTGGCAGTAATGGACTCTCTCAGCTATCAAGGTAAGAGTTACCGGATAACCGTAGTGGGTGAAATACCGGTCGTCACAGCCCAAAAAATTGCGCAGAATATAGGGGGGATTTAATCCTTCTCTATATCCAATACGTTTATTTGGCACCCTTTTTTGTCACGATTTTTCTTTCAGGTCTTTCCAGGCGTTGCACATGATTCTCGAAACCGGCCGCATTGTTGCGATTGAAACCGAAGGTGTTTGGGTGGAAACCATCCGAAAATCCGCCTGCGGTTCGTGCAAGGCGGAAAAAGGTTGCGGGCAGAGTCTTATCAATAAATGGGATGGCCATAGCGCTTACATTTGGGTGTTACTGGAAGGGCGCAATCCATCGAGTTATCAGTTAGGTGATGAAATTCAAATCGGTATTCCCGAGGACGTCATCGCGAAAGGGGCATTGCTGGTTTACATAGTGCCTTTAATAACGCTTCTGATTGCCACTGCGGTTGCCCATCACCAATTTGCCCACGAGGGGATCACTACGCTCAGTGGTTTTGCGGGTTTGCTATTGGGTGGACTAATTGTGCGATGGCATTCCTGGCGTAACCGATTAAATAGCGATCTGCAGCCAGTGCTGGTTGATGATCGAAAACCCCTGCATTTTTACCAAGCCGCAGAGCAACATTAGTATGTTGCGCGTGAACGCCTCGATTGTGATTCCCCTGAGTGAAATTGAATGCAACGCTATGCGTGCTCAGGGCGCGGGGGGGCAAAACGTCAATAAGGTGTCTAGTGCGATACATTTGCGTTTTGATATCCCTAATTCATCGTTAAGTGAGTTCTGTAAAGCGCGCTTGTTGGCATTGGGCGATAATCGCATCACCAACGAAGGTGTACTTGTCATCAAAGCCCAACGCTTTCGCACCCAAGAACAAAACCGTGAAGATGCCTTGGCGCGCTTGCAGGAAGTTATTCTCGATGCAATAAAAATTGAAAAAATGCGTCGCGCGACCAAACCGACTTTTTCATCAAAACAGCGCCGTATGGATGCTAAAACCCAGCGCGGTTCCATTAAATCTGCTCGCCAAAAAGTCTCGTTTGACTAATTCAATCCAGTCACTGCTTATCCAAACAATAATTTAGCGAACTATTTATTTAGCAAACTATTTATTTCGCAAGTAATCCGGTTAATTGAATTTCCTTTTCGATATTTTCTTTCCATAGCAGCTGTTGCAGGTCACTGATGTTTTCGCCACCACCATTCATTAACCAATTTACCAATGCTTTAGAAACATCGGGATAATTACGAGGGTTTGCCGGTGGTTTCAATGGTAGCCATTTGCCCAAAGTTGCTACATCAAACTTTTTAGCGGCATAACCATATCCCAGTCTCTCCAGCGCCAGCGCATTCGACTTTTGTTCCATCTGACCGGCGACTGGTTGAACCAATATCTTTTTACCCAAATGAATCGCTTCACTGGGCAATTCAAACCCTGCACTGCAAATCACACCTTCGCAGCGATGCAAATCCATTTGAAAGCCTTCCCGTGAAAAAGGACGAACGTGGATATGGCCTTCATCGTAAGCGGCGGGTACAGGTTGATAGATAAAGAAATCGTAATCAGGGAATTCACGCAGCTGCGGCACTATATCTTCCAAGCCCGCAAACGGCAGATAGACTAAATAATGTTTGGGGGTGGAGACGTTAGGGTAGTGCGATAACTCTACCAGCGGTGGAAGAATTGGCTGATTAAAGTGGTGCCAGTGCAAACCAATTGGTTGGGTAACAGGTGCAAAGTTATGCATAAACCAATTGGTGACAAAATTACTGTCTGCTTTTGGGATGTCGTAAAAAAACGCATTTTGATGCGAAATACCAATGACTTTTTTTCCTGCACGTTTCGCTGCCCATGCGGAGACCGGCTCAAAGTCATTGATGATAAAATCATAACCTTCTACATTAACTTTCTTTGTATCTTGATAGAGCTGTGAAACATTAGATGTGAGTGCTGTTTTAACAAAAAGAACTTTGCCATTTTGTGTGGCAAAGGTCAGTCCGCGATAGGATTGGAAATCGCCAAAGGCTTCCATGTCAAAATACTTATCGCGCTCCCTGCCAGAAAATACCCAGTCCACTTGCGCGCCGACTGCCGCAAAAGCTTTGGCCATAATCCGTGCGCGTGTAGTGTGGCCGTTGCCTGTACCTTGAACCCCATACAATATTTTCATGCAGTCTCGCTCAATAAATAAATATCGTTGACTGTTAACAAGTGGCGGCGTAGCGAATCACTAAATGATCGCTGCGGTGTTAACAATCAGTGTAGTGAAAGAATTAACGAATGCAGGTAAATTCCCAAAAATGCACAGGCACTGCCAAGGAGCGCGCCCGCGACCAGATCAGTAGGGTAGTGCACACCAAGCAATACTCTGCTCATGCCAATTGCACTCGCCCAAATAAAACAGGGAATCGCAAATAACGGATAGAAATTAAAAACTAAACAAGCAAATAAAAATGCAGCAGCCGTATGCCCAGAGGGAAAGCTGAATTGATCGGACGGGGTAATCCATGCCTGATAGGTGGTAATTTTTACTGCAGGGCGATCGCGCTTGATTAGATTTTTCAATAGCAGATACAAGCTGACATCAAAGACGTAGGCGATAATTCCGGCCCAGAAAAAATGGGCGCCAGCAATGGGTTCGAGTGCGAGTAGACAGAGCGCGACGACTAAATAAAGTGGCCCATCACCCGTCTGCGAAATAAATTTCACCGAGCGACGATACTGGAAGCCTTTGGTCACATGCACCCACAAAAATGCCAATGTATCCAAATGATGGACGCGCTGTAAAAAAGTGTTCATGATTCACCGCCGTTTTAAAATAGTTGCAGATGAAATCGCGCGAACAAGATAAATTATGTCCGCGTCCATCTATTAGTAACATTGCTGTGTGACTATTGTGTGAATGTGTAATTAACCTGTGATGACAATCGAGCGGAGACAGTGAATGAGTAAGCCAGGCAAAACCGGTGTTCCACGTATAATTGATGCGTTTGGTTATTCAATGAAAGGGTTTGCCGCAGTATGGAAGTATGAGGCGGCATTTCGGCAGGAAGTGGGGCTCGCAGTTGTTCTAATTCCAACGGCATTCTGGCTAGCACAAACACATATCGAACTTATCTTGTTGATTGCCAGTGTCTTCTGGGTATTGATGGCGGAGTTGGCTAACTCATCGGTTGAAGCGGTAGTGGATCGCACGGGTTCCGAGCGTCATGAGCTTTCCGGGCGCGCCAAAGATATAGGCTCGGCGTTGGTGTTTGTCAGTTTGGCGCTACTGGCGCTGGTGTGGGGCATCATCGCCTTCAATCGCTTTGGCTAGTTGTCAGGTTAACAGTCTTCTTTAAAGCCCCGGCCCAAAAGGCCGGGGCTTTTTATTTTATTGTGCATTGCTAAAAACTTTCTTTCAGCAAATCTGTGGTGGGTTGATTGCAGCGCCCTCCGGTTTAGGGTAAATTACACAAATCGGTTAATTATCATATTTATATGTCATTGGGCCTCAAATAAGAAAAGTTATGAACGAAGAATTTTCAGTTAATGAACATCCTCATCGTCGCTACAACCCACTTTCGGGTGAATGGCTGCTGATTTCCCCTCATCGCACCAAGCGACCATGGCAGGGTCAGCAAGAAGAAAATCAATGGCCGGAAAGTCCGGCACATGATCCCTCTTGCTACTTGTGCGCCGGTAATCAGCGTGCCGGTGGAGAAGTTAATCCGCGCTACCAAACGACTTTTGTATTTACCAATGACTTTGCGGCTTTAATGCCACAAGTGCCTGACGCGCCTGTTTCCAGTGATTCGCTATTCCAGATTCAGGCAGAACACGGCACCAGCCGGGTGATCTGTTTTTCTCCCGATCACAGCAAAACTTTGCCGCTGCTAAATGATGAGGAGATGAGTGCGGTAATCAGCACTTGGATGACTGAGGCTGCGGATCTTGGCAGAGAGTATGCGAGCGTGCAGATATTTGAGAACAAAGGCGCGGTGATGGGTTGCTCCAATCCTCATCCCCATGGCCAGATTTGGGCGCAGTCGCAGTTGCCGACTCTTGTCAGTAAAGAGGATGAGCAACAGCGCCTTTATCACAATCAACATTCAATTCCATTATTGCTGGACTATGCACAGAAAGAGTCTGCTGCCGGTGAGCGTGTAGTAGTGGAGAACGAGCATTGGCTAGTGGTGGTGCCGTTTTGGGCAGCCTGGCCTTATGAAACCCTGTTGTTGCCCAAGCAAGAACTTGCGCGCATTACGGAGCTTAGCTCTGCACAACAGCTGAGCCTTGGCACCATATTGCGCGACATAACTGCCCGTTACGACAACCTGTTTGAATGCTCATTTCCCTATTCGATGGGGTGGCACGGCGCGCCTTTTGTGACGGGTGATATGGCCGATGACACCGCGCACTGGCAATTGCATGCCCATTTTTATCCGCCACTATTGCGCAGTGCGAGCGTGCGTAAATTTATGGTGGGTTACGAGATGTTGGCCGAGCCCCAGCGCGATTTATCGCCTGAGCAAGCAGCCAAGCGTTTGCGTCAACAAAGTCCTGTTCATTTTCGATTGAGGTAAAACGAGCGTGAAGACTCTCTCTAATGCTCGTGTGAGCGAATTATTNNACTATTTTGGTACTGCTGCGGTTGCGACGGTTAAGGCTCCTGGCCGGGTAAACCTGATTGGTGAACACACCGATTACAACGGTGGTTTTGTCTTGCCAGCGGCAATCAACTATCACACCTATATCGCCTTTGCGCCACGCGATGATCGCACTTTGCATTTGGTCGCTTACAACTTTGACTATGAATCCGTCGTTGTCGATCTTGATGCGCCACAGGTCCATGACACTAATGCCTCCTGGAGCAATTACGTACGTGGCGTAGTGCAGGAGATGCGTAAGCAAGGTTTTAATCTGGCGGGTGGCGATTTGTATATCGCCGGAGATCTTCATTCCGGTGCGGGTTTGAGCAGTTCAGCATCGCTTGAAATGGCACTGATTCGCGCGCTTACATCCCTTAGTGGCGAGCAGATTGAACCAACGCAGGCGGCATTGATAGGGCAGGCGGCCGAGAACCTTTTTGTCGGCTGTAACTGCGGCATTATGGATCAGCTTATTTCAGCACGTGGTCAGGAGCATGCGGCATTACTTATCGATTGTCAGGATTTATCTACTCGTGCAGTACCTGTTCCGGCTGAATGGGAAATCCNNAACAGTGCGAACAGGCAGCCGCGTATTTTGGAAAAGCTTCCTTGCGCGATGTCGATCTGGCGCAACTGCTCGCAGCAGAAGGTAAGCTCGATGAGCTGAGTTTTCGTCGTGCGCGCCATGTGCTTACCGAAAACCAGCGCACACTGGATGCTGCCAAAGCGCTTTCAGAGGGCAATTTGGCCGGTTTGGTCAGGGTAATGGCTGAGTCACATGCGTCTATGCGTGATGACTTTAATATCACCGTGCCTGCGATAGATACGCTGGTCGATATTCTGGCGGTTGCTGGGGAAGGTAAAGCGGGAGCACGGATGACGGGGGGCGGGTTCGGTGGCTGTGTTGTTGCTGTAGCACCAGCAGATGTCATCCCGCACCTAATCGCTGCCGTTGAACTGCACTATCAAGATCAAACCGGTTGTACACCTACATTAATCCGCGCTAAAGCCAGCGCAGGCGCCTTCGCCTGATTCTCCCTTCTTCTCTCACGTAGGGGCGCCGCTTGCTGCGCCCTGATTTTTGATTTTGCGGTGGGCGGTTTTTGGGCGCAGCAAGCGGCGCCTCTACCTAAAAAAATCATCAATGCTGTGTTTTGCCGGTCGTGTCTGCGTCATTTAAAAAGGCCAGATAGTCATCGGCGATATTGCGCTCATCATTCCTGCGCTCGGTGGATTTACGACGTTTACGATGGTAGAGATCCAGAGGCATGTTTTTGCAGGGGTCGCGATCCAGTCGGCGATCATTACCCTTGCGGCGGTCGAAAAAAAACTTGTGCTCACTCATAGTCAATACTTCTTCTTTCGGTCGGTTTATCGTTACTACCTTGGATTTAACTTCTCTCTGGTTGCTCCAAGTCAACACAGTGTAGATCTTTGTCGCTAAAATGCGGCAAGTTTTTTTGCATAAACAGATCTTATTGGATAGTAATCGTCTATCCCTGTGTGATGCTGTTATTGCCTCGCGGAAAAGGTTGAGTTCTATGAATCCTGTTGAAAGTAGTATCCATACCAAGCTGGGTGCCGGGTTCCGGCCCGTTCATCTGGAGATTATCAATGAAAGCTACATGCATTCGGTGCCGCCTGGGTCTGAGACGCATTTTAAAGTGGTATTAGCCTCCGCCCAGTTTGCGGGAAAACGGCAAGTGCAGCGCCATCAGGCGATTTACGCCTGCCTTGCTGAGGAGCTACAAGCCGGAGTTCATGCGCTGGCGCTGCACACTTTCAGTCCCGAGGAGTGGCTCGCCAGCCGTCAGGTTCCTGCGTCGCCCCAATGTCTGGGTGGAAGTAAACATGACCAGCAATAAGTGCTGGTTGTGCAAAAACTAAACGCCTATAATGCGCGCCCAGCGCAATCCTGCTTGCCTTTAAATCCTTAAATTTGATTACCGCTAACCCGTTAAGTGAAGTTTATGAGCCAAATCGTTGTTGCCGCCCTGTATAAATTTGTCAAATTGCCTGATTACGAAACTCTGGTTCCCCGGTTGAAAGACCTGTGTGATCAGCTGGGAATCAAGGGGACATTGTTGTTGGCAGAGGAGGGGATCAATGGAACTGTGTCCGGTTCGCGCGAGGCTATCGATAGTCTCACCGAGTTTTTGCACAACGACGGTCGCTTCGGGAATTTGAGCTACAAAGAATCCTTTTACGATGAACAACCCTTCTATCGTATGAAGGTCAAGCTAAAAAAAGAAATCGTCACCATGGGCGTCAATGGCATAGATCCACAACAAATTGTGGGCACCTACGTTAAACCTCGGGATTGGAACGCGTTAATCAGCGATCCCAATGTTCTGGTGGTCGACACGCGTAATTCTTACGAATACGAGATCGGGACTTTTGAGCGCGCGCTCGACCCGAAAACCGAAACCTTCCGTGAGTTTCCGGCTTACGTTGCAGAAAATCTTGACCCTGCCAAACACAAGAAAGTCGCTATGTTTTGCACCGGTGGTATCCGCTGCGAAAAATCCACTGCCTATTTAAAAGAGCAGGGATTTGAAGAGGTTTATCATCTGGAAGGCGGGATTCTTAAATATTTGGAAGAAGTGCCGGAAGAGGAGAGTTTGTGGCGCGGCGAGTGTTTTGTGTTTGATAATCGCGTGGCAGTTAATCATAAGCTTGAAAAAGGCGTTTACGATCAATGTCACGGCTGCCGCTATCCGATCACCGAAGACGACAAAAAGTCTGAACATTACATGTTGGGTGTGTGCTGTCCACGCTGTTTTGATAAGTTAACTCCCGAGCAAACCACACGTTTTGCCGAGCGCCAAAAGCAAATCGAGTTGGCCAAACAACGCAACCAAGCCCATATAGGTGTATTGCCCCCTGAGCGTCAATTGCGCCGTGCACAAAAGCTTGAGCATCGTGAAGAGCAGCGCCGGATTTCATTAAATGCAACAGGTGAACTAAAGCGCCCATCATCAAATAGTATTTAGCTATTTTGTCACACAATTACTTTATGCTTTAATGCCGGTTCCGTTAATAAATACTTGTGGTATCTATGAATTTTGACGATTGGACAGCCAACATGGCTACAGGCACGGCAACCCATGCCAGCGGATTCACTATTCGTATAGAAGGTAATCCAAAAGATCCTTCCGATGTGTATCCCGGCAAGTTTCCGGAAGGAATGAGCTTTGTTGATCAGGCACGTTTGCTGCGGTCGGGGCTGGAGTTTTTGGCAAAGGCCGGTGGCAGTGCACCTACATCCTGGCAATCAAGTCCCGTGCAGGATGCAAAAACAGAAGCGATTAAGGCCCGTGAAGAATTGGCAAAACGTTTCGCCGATCGGCCAGATAAGCCACAGCGCTCAGTCCTTTCATTGAAAAAGAACTCTTGAGTCTGATTGTTACAAAAGGCTAATTGCCTTTCTCATAAACAATCGATCCCATAAAAAAAACCGGTGTTCTCAGACGCCGGTTTTTTTATGGGACCGAAATAGCAGACTGTAAGTTTGCAATTAAAGTAGGCCGCGTCTTTGCAATTCCAGATAATGCCCGTCAACCAGTTGGAATAACTCATCAAATTTTTTCGCTGCGGGTGCAACTACCAACTCCAGGTTTTCGACTTCGACTTTGGGACGTTTCATGATTTTTTCCAGTTCGCCAGCCGTTCCGGTCATGGCCGCTATAATTTTATCGGTGCTGTCTTTATCGCGAAAAATCCGACCTTGCTCAGTCAGCTGCAAATAGTTGTCGCACTCTTGGAGCCAATCCTTGCGCTGTAAAATGAAGTTGCGAATGTTCTTGGCGCCGCCGCGGTGGGCGGTGGGTAGTTGTTTGTCGCGGTAAGATTGCAGGCTCTTGCGCCCTTGCATTAAAAAGTCCATACCTGTTGACTGGCAGTACTTGGCGTTCAGGTAGCTGGCGAATTTCACATTATTGGCGGCTTCGGCTTTGGCGCGTTTACAAGCCTCATCGCAGGCGACACTGAATTGTGAGAGCGATATCATGGCGATAATTAGGAGGATTTTTTTCATAGAAGGCCCACTGATTATTAAAGTTATGTGAAAGCTGAATACCTAGGTTGTGATATAAATCACTTTTCTGCGAACGTCAAGTATTGTAAATAAAATTAGACCTGAATATAGCTTTTAGTATTAAGACTAGGGGTTCACTGTGAAATTGCAAGTTTGAGTGAATAAGTTAGCGTGGCGGAGAGGCTTAGCGGAGCAAAAAAAAAGCAGCACATTGCTGCTTTGAAGAACAAAATCAACTAACGATAATTAACTAAAAAAGCCGAGCGGATTTCTAGTAATAGCGACACTGACAATGTAAGCAAACACGATTAACGCGGTGATCCAGAGTAGTTTGCGTGCAGTAGGGTTAGGTGCTTTGAACGCTGCTACACCCAAACCGATGTAGACAACCAAACCGATAATTTTGGCCATTAACCAAGGCTGGCTACCGGGCGACATGCTCAGGTGTATCGCCAGCACCAAGCCACTCACTAATAAAATAGTGCTGATAATATGCGGCAGTATTTTCACCCATTTTTTACTCAGCATGCTGGAGTTCATAAACAGCCAGATGCCGCGCACAAAAAACGCCAGTAGTGATAAAACAACAAATGTCAGATGGATATGTTTAAGGGCTAGATACACGGCGATTTCCTTTGATGAAATGTTTTTGTGAGTTTTAGTGTGCGCGTTTTCGTTTTTTGAACAAGTAATTGCATCAGATTGCTGACAACGCTTTCCCAACCAATCCCAACATGGCATCTGACAAGGGAAGCTTTAACGCTGCTTGATGGCCTTTCTCTGACATTTTATTCCAGGTCTTGCGAATGATATCAATGAGTTTTTCTTCATCGTGTTTGCTCGCAAAGTCTTCCAGATAAAATTCAATAAATACCAGGCAAATAACATCTTCCAATGCTTGTACTTCAGCGTCGCGTTTTAAGCTGCGCTTCAGCAGTAGATCTTTCACCCGCGCAATCATGATTTCGTCGTAGCCTTGCTCGGCCATAATCTCACCGGCGATTTCACCGTGCAGCTGCGCCAAATCCTGCCGCCATTTTTTATAGCCACTTCTATCCATTGGGTAATCGCTACGCGAGCTTTTCCAGCGGCATATATGCTGGCTACGTGTTGCCAGTTGCAATGCCTCCGCGGGCGCCTCGCAAAATTTATGCAATTGCGCGCTCATGCGCTGGGCGTAGATCCATTCTTTGGCAACGGTTTCTCCGTTGACAATTTCGGTATTGGGGTCTTCCAGATTGGCGGCATCAAATGCGGCGAGGGTTTTTTCCAGGCGGGTTTGGTCGGTCATAAAAAGGCTACTCGTTATTGCTTAGCAGTGCGTATCGCCATTCGCGATAGCGCGTAGTTGATCCATGTTTGTAATGACTATTTCTTTTTTATCCACGGCGATTACCTCCTGTTTTTGCAGGCGGGTAAAAATACGGCTCACAGTTTCTATCGTCAGCCCTAAATAATTGCCTATGTCGGTACGCGACATAGGCAAACGAAATGCATTGGCAGATAACTGGCGGCGGCTATTGCGACTGGAAATGCTCAGCAACAATGCGGCAATACGCTCTTCTGCACTGCTTTTGCTGAGCAGGGTAATAACTTGTTGATCCTGGGTGATTTCACGGCTCATTAATTGGAAAAAATGGCGCTGTAGATTGGGGATTTGCAGACTCAGTTCTTCCATTCGATTAAACGGAATTTCGCATACCGATGCAGTTTCCAAGGCGATAACCGAGTTGGTGTAACAGTTATCGGCAATGCCATCCATGCCCACAACTTCGCCCGGCAAATAAAATCCGGTGACTTGCTCTTCGCCATGATCGCTGAGCGTCAAGGCTTTTACCGCACCTGAACGAATGGCGTAAACCGAGTCAAACGGGTCATTGGCGCGGTAGAGATAATCACCTTTCTGCAGCGGTTTTCCGCGCTGGATAATCGAGTTGAGCCGATCAATGTCTTCGATGTGCAGGCTGATAGGCAGGCAGATAGTATTCAGTCTGCAGTTGCCGCAACTCACTTTTTTATCGTGCGGGCAACTGGAATCCTGGGTTTTTATGATCGATTGATTGATGGTCATGCTGTGAAAACCTCAAGGAAGCGGCTATCCCTAAATAGGACTTTGGCGGGGATGGCGTTTGATGAGGCGATTGTTGCAGCTTTGATGGGGGCGGTAAATAGTTGATTTGGGTCAAATGCTTGGGTGAGGGCTCACCCAAGCGCGATAACAGCGTTTAATCGACAGTATCCGTAACGGCGGCGGCTTCACTCCATTCCTTCGCCATTTTCTTGGCCAAACTAAAATCCGTTTTGCCTGAACCCAATAGTGGCATCGCTTCTACTTGCATCCAATCACTGGGGATAGCGAGTGCGTTCAAACCTTGTTTTAACACCTCAGTGCGAACCTCCTCTTTCACGACGGCTGCATTGGCGATGGCAATCAGGCGCTCGCCTTTTTTAGCATCATCAATCGCGACGACAATCACATCAATCGCGTCATTGTTGATGGTTTTTTTCAGTGCACTTTCAACCAGCGTCAGGCTGACCATCTCGCCGCCGATTTTGGCAAAACGCGAATAACGATCCTGAATAAACAGGAAGCCGTCTGCATCAATAACCCCTTTATCGCCTGTTACATACCAGCGCATATCCTGGATTTCTTTAATGGCGCTCGCGGTTTTTTCCGGATTGTTTAAATACCCCACCATCACTTGCGCGCCACCAATTAAAATCATGCCTGCTTCGCCGGTCGGCAACTCTTTAAATGTAACAGGGTCGACAATCATACAGCTGGAGCCGGGTAGGGGCATGCCGACAGAGCCGGGGCGATTACCCGCCTGTACTTGCCAGTAATGAGTGTCGATTTTATCGGGCAAATTAACGCTGGCGACCGGTGTGGTTTCCGTTGCGCCGTAGCCTTCATAAATCGGCAAGTTAAATTTCAGATTAAATGCGGTACGTACTTCCTCTTGCAGTTTTTCTGCACCAGCAACCACCAAGCGCAAACTCTCTAACATCAGCGGATGAATTTTATGGTTGCGGCAATACAAGCGCAGGAAAGTAGAGGTTCCAAACAAAACAGTTACACGGTTTTGTGCGATGGCTTTTGCACTGCCTAATGCATCAGTTGGGTCGGCGTGGCACACCATAGGCACGGCTTCGAGTAGTGGCATAAACTGCGTCACCGTTAAACCAAACGCATGGAACAGTGGCAGGTTAGCCATTACCACATCTTTTTCTTCGACGTTTAATACATCGGTAATTTGTTTAACATTTGCGATAATATTTTTGTGGCTGATTTGCACACCTTTGGGAATGCCTTCACTGCCGCTGGAGAATAAAATCACGGCGATATCATCCGCTTTCTGTTTACGTGTCCAGAGGGCTTTTAACGCAGCTGCAGGTAAGATCTTAATTAACAACAGGCGTGCAATTTTTTCGGTGGTAGAAATGCTGCCCGCAAAATCTTCCATCGCAATCACATTAACGCCTTGCAATAAGCTGGTGGCAGGAATACCTTTGTCTTCCAGCTTTTTTAGAAAGCGCGCTGAAGTAAATACCGTTTTAATATTCGCTTGTTCAAGCGCAGATGCAAAAGCGCTTTGACTCGCAGTGTAATTTAAATTGATTAGCGTTTTGCCCGTTAAAATTACCGCGAGGTTGGTGAGCACACCTGCAGCACTTGTCGGCAAAAGTACGCCGATATTCTGGTCGGGTAATTTGGCGATACGACTGGCAATAGCACTTGCACCAGCTAATGCACGGTGTGCACTCAGTTCCGTACCCATGGTGTCGATGATCGCCAATTGGTTGCCCATTTTTTTCGCCGCGTCGATCCAGCAGCGACCAATCGTATCCAAACCATCCACATACTCTTGCCAGGAATGAATGGATAAGTCCAAAACGCGGCGTTTTAATACATCAGCTTTGGTTTCTTTAGGGAGTGATCTTCCGAAAGCAACAATCAAATCGCGCTTTAATAAAGGACGGTTTTTATTTTTTAAGTAGGCAGATGAACGTGAAAATTGACTGCCCCATAAACCGCGCAAATAAAAGGGCACAATCACTACATCATCATTGGCTTTTTCGCAGGCGCGTTCGTAACCGCGACGGAACTCACCCAAATGACCGGTACGGCTGATTGCACCTTCAGGAAATAAACAGACTACTTCGCCTTTATTCAAACTTTCTGCCACCGTATCCAATGCGTTGCGACTCTGTGCACCGGATTCGATTGGAATACAACCAAATAAATCGAAAAACCATTTCAAATACCAGCGCTGGTAAATCGCACGCAGCATTACAAAGCGAACTGGACGCGGGCTGGCGAGTTGCAATACCGCCCAGTCAATCCAGCTCACATGGTTGCCCAGCAACAATACACCGCCTTTGGCAGGAATATTTTTCATGCCCTGTACCAACACACGATAGCGCTGTGAAACAACGCGTGAGAAAACAAAGCGCACCAGACTTTGTGGCAATTCGTAAATGGTGTAGCAACAACCAATCAAGGTAATAACCGCAATAATTTCCAGCAGGGTTTTGCTGCTGAATCCAATAAACGAGAAGCCAACGGTTACGCCGAGAAAAACCAGCATCACCACATTTTGTACCCAATTGTTGGCGGCGAGGGTGCGGCCTAATTCGTGCTCACCGGCGTGAAATTGGATCAGGGCATTAAGGGGTACTGTAAATACGCCGCCGCTAAAACCGATAAACAAAAAGGCAATCACAAATGCGGTATAGGAATGCAAATGCGGTAAACACAATAAGCCTAATGCAAAGCCCAATGCCCCCAAAGGTAATAAACCGGTTTCAATATAATTGCGCGAGAAGCGCCCAGCGACAATCGAAGNNTCTGCAATTCTTCTTTGATAAATGCGGGAAAGGCGGCAAGCATTACCTGGCCTACACCCCAGAAAATCGCAAGGCCAACAACCGATAAACGAATCACACGGCGACGCATAACGGGCGCCATATCTTCGGCAAATAATTTTCCTGTCAAATAGGCCTTGGTTGAAAAGCTGGCGGTGGTTTGCGGTGCTACCTGTTCGGGTAGGCGATAAATCATCACCACTTCGATAA
>DQHS01000191.1 GCA_003524365.1 Cellvibrio sp.
GAATTTTGAGCGTGCCCAGGCCAAATATCTGTTGGTTGTGCAGGCGGAACAGCAGCAGGCCTTGGGAGTGATCAGCTTTAGAGGATGACAAGGTAAAACGCTCCTCGTGGGTTAATCTGATGAACCGTTGCGGCGCTATCTTGGGTCAGCGCTCGTCAAGATTAAGTCTAGTGCGCTATTGATCTGGCGTCGGCTATTGTTGCCTTCAGACGCGAACTAATACGCTCGGCGATAGATTTGGCATCCAGCCCTTGGCTTGCCAGTTGCTGCTTTTGGCTGGCGTGTTCGACAAACTCATCACTAAAACCCAGTTGCAAGACAGGTATGCTGAGCGCACAGCTGTTCAGGTGTTCGCACACGCCGCTGCCTGCGCCACCGGCGATGGCGTTCTCTTCCAGTGTCACCAGCAATTCATGGTTGGCGGCCATCTGCTCGATCAACGCGGTATCCAGCGGTTTTACAAAGCGCATGTCACAGAGGCTGTAACCAAATTGGTCGGCCACTTGCTGCGCGACGGGCAACAGGGTGCCAAAACAGAGTAGTGCGACCTGTTTGCCTTCGCGTTTCAGCAGGCCTTTGCCAATGGGCAAGGCGCTCAAGGTTTTTTCAATCGCAACGCCGGAACCTGTGCCGCGTGGATAGCGCACGGCGGCTGGGCCTTGGTGTTGATAAGCGGTATAGAGCAATTGGCGGCATTCGTTCTCGTCACTCGGTGCAGCAATCACCATATTGGGGATGCAGCGCAGGAAACTGATGTCAAAGCTGCCCGCGTGGGTGGGGCCGTCTTCACCTACCAGTCCCGCGCGGTCGATGGCAAAGGTCACATCGAGATTTTGCAATGCGACATCGTGTACCAGCTGGTCATAGGCACGCTGTAAAAAGGTGGAGTAAATTGCCACCACCGGTTTCTGTCCTTCACAGGCCATACCAGCAGCGAGGGTTACAGCATGTTGCTCGGCGATGGCGACATCATAAAAGCGTTCGGGATAATCGCGCGCAAATTCCACCATGCCGGAGCCTTCGCACATGGCGGGGGTGATGCCGACCAGTTTTGTGTCCTGCGCGGCCATATCGCACAGCCATTGGCCAAATACGTCTTGATACTTCAGTTTTTTCGGGGCATCTACTGCGCCAATCGCGGCCTTTTTCGGCTCGATTTTATTCAGTGCGTGGTAGCCCACTGGATCTAGCTCTGCCGGTTCAAAGCCTTTGCCCTTCTGGGTGATGATATGCAGCAGCTTGGGGCCTTTGATCTCGCGCAGGTTGCGCAGGCAGAGGACTAAATCGCCCAGGTCATGGCCGTTGATTGGACCTACATAGTTGAAGCCCATCTCTTCAAACAGAGTGCCGGGCGACATAAAGCCTTTAAAGTGCTCCTCGGTGCGGCGTGCAAATTCCCATGCAGGCGGGATCTTGCCCAGCACTTGTTTGCTGCCTTCGCGCAGGGAGTTATAAAACTTGCTTGCCCAGATTTTGGACAGATAGGTGGCGAAACCACCGACATTGGGTGAGATGGACATATTGTTGTCATTAAGTACCACCAACATATCGGTTTCGGTATGTGCCGCGTGGTTCATGGCTTCAAATGCCATACCGGCAGTCATGGCGCCATCGCCGATAATCGCGGCAACTTTTCGCTCAATTCCCGCCATTTTGGCGCCGATCGCCATACCTTGAGCGGCGCTGATGGAAGTGCTGGAGTGGCCTACGCCAAAGGTGTCGAAGTCGCTCTCTTCGCGCTTGGGAAAGCCGGACAGGCCGTTACCCTGGCGAATGCTGTTCATGCGTTCGCGGCGAGACGTCAGAATTTTGTGCGGATAAGTTTGATGACCTACGTCCCAGACAAGGCGGTCGTCTGGCGTCTCGTACACATAATGCAGGGCGATAGTAAGTTCCACCACGCCCAGGCCTGCGCCGAAATGCCCGCCGGTCTGCCCCACGGAATAGAGCAAAAACGCGCGCAGCTCATCGGCCAGTTGCGGCAATTGCTTTTCGTCCAGCTCGCGCAGGTCAGCGGGGCTATCAATGCTGTTCAGCAAAGGCGTGAGCGGGCGGCTGGTGGGAATTTCGTTATGCATGCAAGTCATCATTTATAGTTGTGCGGATAGCCGCTTATAGGCAGCCATTGTAGGCGGCTTGCCCGAGCCTTGGCTAGTTCGACCTTTGGACGATATAGCTGGCCAATTGGCGCAAGGGTGCTGCGCTTGCGTCAAACCCGCTAAGAGCGCCGAGTGCTTGACGATGCAGCTCGTCAGCTTTGGCTTTGGCGGCGCCCAATCCTAGTAGCGATACATAAGTCGGTTTGTTGCGTGCGATATCGGCGCCCTGTTGTTTACCGAGTGTGGCGGTATCACTGGTGACATCGAGAATATCGTCCTGTACCTGAAAGGCGAGGCCAATGGCGGCGGCGTAATCATCCAGCGCGGCCAGTTGTTTTTCATCTGCGCCGGCGCAGATGGCTCCCATGGCGACACTTGCGCGGATCAGGGCGCCGGTTTTATATCTGTGCATGGTTTCGAGCTGCGCGAGATCCAATTGATGATCTACGGCGGCGAGGTCTATTGCTTGTCCAAGCACCATGCCCTGTATTCCTGACCCCAGGGTTAGCTGGCGTATCAATTGTATTTGTATCTCGCTGGACAAGTCGGACTGGGTTAACAAATCAAATGCGAGGGTTTGTAGTCCATCGCCCGCTAATATGGCGGTTGCCTCGCTGAAGGCGATATGGCAGGTGGGTTTGCCACGGCGCAAATCGTCGTCGTCCATGGCGGGCAGGTCGTCGTGCACAAGGCTATAGGAGTGGAGACACTCAAGTGCGGCAGCAATAGGATCAACAAGTGTGAGATTTATGTCTGGATCGATTGCCAATGCGGCGGCGTAGGCGAGAATCGGGCGCACGCGCTTGCCACCGTTAAAGAGGCTGTAGCGCATAGCGCTGCGCAATTGGGTTGGCTCGTCACTGGAGGGTAAATAATATTCGAGTGCTGCATCGACCCGGGTGCGGTACTGGTTGGCAAATTGAGTAAATTCCGGTGGCATCAGGCATCGCCTTCATCGGCGTCAAAGGACTCGATACTAATATTGCCCTGCTGCTCGATCAGTTTGTTCACTTGTTGCTCGGCGGCGGCCAAGCGAGTTTGGCACTCGCGCGTAAGGGCGATGCCACTTTCGAATGCTTGCAGGGATTCTTCAAGCGTCATATCGCCCTGTTCCATACGGTTCACCAAGCTTTCGAGGGTGCTGAGAGACTGTTCAAAATCGACGCCTTTCTTTTTGGGTGATGAGGTCTTGGGTGGCATGGCGTTTTCTCGCAGTATTAGAGGGCGGCGGCGGATTATAAACCTGCCTGAACAAAACTGCAGTCGTTTTGACTGGCAAGCGTGTGCGATATCTCCTACAAAACTTACCGAAATTAACCACTATTGTCTGACGTCTGATTCATCAATAATGGCAACCAGAGGAGATTGTCGCAGGAAGCGACTCTGGCAAGGAGTAAAATGGAATCAAGCACATCTACTGCCAAGGTCTGGCCAGTCATCCTGTAAAAACCCTGGTTGCCCCCTCCTGCAATCAGGGTTTTTCGCGTTTTAAGTCCCCTATTTTGCGGCTTCTGTCGCATATTTCATTTATAGTGCAACTTCCCCCCTGTTTTGCCATCCAAAATGCGCCGAAACTCGCGTCCCAAGCGACTTGGTAGGCTGATTTTAGTATTTCGCTTTTGTAATATGGATGGAGTAGAATCTCATGGCTTTGATAAACATAACGCACTAAGCTTTTGATACGACTACTAATTGCCATATCGCTGATTCTTGTCGTATACCCCATGAGAGGGAATCAATCAGACCTATGCAAGATAGATCACTTAATCACAGAGCCGCCTTCGAGCAGCGCACTGCCCAGTTGGAAGTCCAGCTGCGCCGTTTTTTTGCGCTTTTAAATCGGGTTTCGCTGCAGCGCTGGCAGTGGCTGGTTATGCTGCTCTTGGTTATTTGGCTTAGTCATAGCTTGGCGCGCCTGTTTTGGTTGGTTATTCCCAGCCCTGTCATTCCACCTGCAACCCTGACGTTGGTTGCTGCCGATAGCCAGCCAAGTGCCACTGCTGATGTTGTCAATATCACCCAAATTAAAACACTTACCCCTTTTGGCGATAGTGTTCAGGAAATTGCTCCGCCGGTTGAAGCCCAGGCAACTGCCCAGGGCATCGAAAATGATGCTACCGATACTCAACTCAATCTAATATTGCGCGGCCTATTGGGCAGTACGGATGATAAGGCTGGGCGTGCGATTATCGCTTCGGGCGAGCGCGCCGATGTTTACGCGGTAGGCGATACTCTGCCCGTGGGTACGAATGTCACCTTGGCCAAGGTGTTGGATGTGCGCGTCATCATTAACAATAATGGTGCTTTTGAATCCCTTTGGTTGTTTAAAGAAGACCCCAACGCGCCCAAACTTACTACATCCTTTGCGGCCCCCCAGGCAAGCGGTGATCCGACCCAGGGTGGTTACGCCAATCCTCCTTTCCAACAGCAGCCCCCACTCTATGTCGATAAGAGCCCAATGGCTGATTCGCCCCGCTTCGGTGCTGATCCTGCTGCGTCGGCTGCCAGTAAATCCCTCGCCGATGTAGTGGCAATGAGTATTTATCGTGAAGGCGGACAAGTAGTTGGTTACAAGATCCGCCCCGGGCGCAATGCAGAGATGTTTAGTTCACTGGGCTTGCAGACCGATGACATAGTCACGGCAGTCAACGGTGTGCCGCTGAGCAGCCCGGGGAAAATTATGGAAATTTATAAAAGTATGGGTAGTGCCACATCGGCGAATCTGGAGATCAGACGCGGTGGCAGTACAGTTAACCTAGACGTAATGCTCAAGTGAGGTTTTCGTGATCCGGTTTCATGGTCGTAACAATAACAACATCATCAGCGGCCTATTGTTGGCGACGCTTATGGGCATGAGTGGCGCGGTCTTCGCCCAGGTAGAAGCGCAGCCGGTTGACGCGCAGGGCGAGACTCGCTGGGCAGTCAATTTTAACGATACCGACATTCAGGAAGTGATCAAGTCCATTGCCGGATTGACGGGAAAAACGTTCATTATCGATCCCAAAGTGCGTGGCCCGATCAAGGTCATCAATACCAAACCGCTCAATGCCAAAGAACTTTACGAGTTGTTTCTGGCATCACTCGATGTGCACGGTTTCACCGCAGTAGAGAGTGGCAATATTGTGCGGATCGTAATGAACCGCGATGCACGCAACCTGGCGATTCCGACAGAAAACAGTGTTACCAATAAAGATGACCTTTATATCACCCAGGTAATTCCACTTAAAAATACCAGCGCCGCTAAAATTCTCGCCGCCTTGCGCCCGCTGGTGCCGCAGTATGGTCATCTCACCACCTACGAACCCAGCAATGCCCTGATTATCACCGATACGCGCGCCAACGTTGCGCGTATGAATGAACTGGTGGTACAGCTGGACAAAATTGGCGTTACCCACACCGATGTTGTTCCACTGCGATACGCCAGCTCGGCCGATGTAGTGGCGATGTTGACCCAATTGGAAAAGCCCGATCCTAACCGCGGCATGACGACATCGCCACCGGTGATAGTGGCTGACAAACGTACCAACGCTGTCGTGATTAGTGGCGATGATCTTACCCGTCAGCGCCTCAAGCTGTTGATCGATGATTTGGATCGCCCGCAGTCAAGAAACAGTAATGTGCGTGTTATTTATCTGAAATACGCCAAAGCCGAAGATGTTGCCAAGGCTCTTTCGGGGATGTTGCAAAGTCTGGGGCAGGGTAAACAAGCAGAAGGTGCTCCTGCGAATGCATCGCCACCTGCTGTGCAAGCAGATGAGGCGACAAACTCGGTGTTAATTACAGCCGATATAGACACAATGGACACGATGTTATCGATTATCGATAGTCTTGATATTCGCCGTGCACAGGTACTGATTGAAGCAATTATCGTCGAAATTAAAGGTAATAATTCCAAAGAAATTGGTATTGAGTGGATGTATCAAGGCGGCGACCAGGGCTTTGGCGGATTCACTTCCGGTGGTGCGCTATCGGACGTGGCTGGACCTGCCCTGAACATTTTGCAAAAACCTGAAGACAGCGCCGCGCTTGGAGCGTTGGCTGGTGGTATCAACTCGGTAGGCTCACCGGTTTTCGGAGTGGGACGTTTGGGAAGCAAGATCGATTTTCTTGCCGTATTGAAGCTGCTGCAAACCACTGAGTCATCTAACATCCTTTCAACCCCGAGCCTGTTAACTACTGATAACAGCGAAGCATCGATTTTGGTGGGTGAACAAGTACCGTTTGTGACCGGTTCATATTCGGGTGCTAACACAGGCGGTACAACGGGTGGAACCAACTCCTTTTCCAGTCCTTTTAATACCGTGAATCGTGAAGATGTTGGTATCAAGCTGCAAGTTACGCCACATATTAATGAGGGTGACAGCCTGGTATTGGATATCGAGCAGGAAATTTCTTCGGTAATTGGCAGCACCCAGAGCTCCCCTAATGGCCCGACGACCAGCAAGCGTGAAATCAAAACCCAAATTCTGGCGGGCGACGGCCAAACAGTCGTANNGTGTTGGGAAGTATTCCGGTGCTGGGCCATTTGTTCCGCAGCCAAAGCGCAACCAAGCGTAAAACCAACCTGTTGATCTTCCTTAAGTCGACCATTATCCGTACCGATGCGGTATTGACCGGCGCTACTGCAGAGAAATACCAAACCATCAGGGATCAACAGGTAGAGTTCCAGCGTACGCGCGGAATTCTCACCCCAAAGCGCGATGTTCCCATATTGCCTGAATGGGATGAGCAGATTCAGAAATATCTTGATGATGCAAAACAAGATCAAAATGACGCAGCTCGTGCTGCTGAAACTACTGGGGGATAGGCCGTGAGCGAGCATGTATTGGAGCCGCTTACGCTGACTGATGAGGTGCTCGAGCTCACTGCGGAGCCCTCGATTTACGAGCGCTTGCCGTTTAGTTTTGCTTCTGCCCACGGCGTGATGCTAGAAGAGCTGGCGCCCGGCCTTATGCCGCGTATTCTGCATAAGCCTGGTTTAACGTTGGATGTGCTGTTGGAACTTCAGCGTATTTTCGGCCCTGACTTAGTACTTGAAGAGCTGCCTGCAGAAGACTTCCAAAAGCGCCTCACCCGTGAATACCAAAGTGGTGATGGTGCTGCTCAGCGCGCCGCCGAAGACCTTGGCAACGAATTTGATTTGTCATCCATGGCTGATGACCTGGCCGACCGCACCGATTTGCTCGCCGGTGATGATGACGCTCCCATTATCCGTTTGATCAACGCTATTTTGTCACAAGCGGTACGCGAAGGTGCTTCGGATATCCATCTTGAACCCTTTGAAGACCGCGTATCGGTGCGCTTCCGTATCGACGGCGTCTTGACCGAAGTACTCTCGCCCAAGGCGGAGCTGGCGCCGGTATTAGTATCGCGNNTTGGCAGGTCACGCGGTGGATCTCCGTGTATCAACGATTCCCTCGGCGTTTGGTGAGCGTATTGTATTGCGTATTCTCGATCAGGCCGCTGGCCAGCTCAAGCTTGAACAATTGCAGATGCCGCAGTTGGTCTATGAGCGTCTGACCAAAAACCTGCTCAGGCCGCACGGGATTATTCTGGTAACTGGACCAACCGGTTCCGGTAAAACCACCACACTTTATGCGGGTTTGAGCCATATCAATACCCGCAGCCGCAACATTCTCACCGTTGAAGACCCGGTTGAATACCTGTTGCCCGGCATCGGTCAGACCCAGGTGAATACCAAAATCGATATGACGTTTGCCCGAGGTCTGCGCGCCATTCTCCGGCAGGACCCGGATGTGGTGATGATTGGTGAAATCCGTGACGCAGAAACTGCTGAGATTGCGATTCAAGCATCGCTCACGGGGCACTTGGTGTTATCGACACTCCATACCAATACCGCGATCGGCGCAGTATTGCGCTTGAAAGATATGGGCGTCGAACCCTTTTTGTTGGCATCGAGTATTGAAGTCGTTATGGCACAGCGCTTGGTGCGTGTGCTCTGTAGTCATTGCAAAGAACAATATATGCCCAGCGATGCCGAGCGTGAGATGCTCAAGCTACCCGAAGAAACACCTATCTGGCGCCCGGCAGCGAGCGGCTGCAGACACTGCAACCACCAAGGCTATCGTGGCCGTAAAGGTATTTACGAATTAATTGAGATCACTGAGCGTTTGCGTCACTTGATTCACGAGCAGGCCGGCGAGCAGGAGTTGTTAGCCGAAGCGCGCAAACACAGCCCATCTATGGGTGACGATGGCCGTCAGTGTGTACTCAATGGCATCACCAGCATTGAAGAAGTGCTGCGTGTCACCACCCAGCTGTAACGGACGTAAATCATGGGTGCATACAGTTACAAAGCGCTGACCGAAGAAGGCAAAACCGTCAAGGGTATTCTTGAAGGTGATTCCGAGCGTCATATTCGCACGCAATTGCGTGCTAAAAAACTCAAGCCGCTTGAGGTGGCCAGCGCAGGTGCGGGTACCGGTACTGATGCCGCGACCATCACCACCGATGCCATGGATATCTCCGCATGGTCGCGTCGTCGCGCCTCTAAATTAAGTACCCGCGATCTTAGTCTGATTACCCGCCAGTTAGCTTCGCTGGTTAAATCCGGTTTGCCGCTCGATGAAGCCCTGCACGCTACCGCCAAACAGTCGCAAAAAGCCAATGTAAAACGTGTCGTATTACAAGTGCGTACCAAGGTCTTGGAGGGTTTAAGCTTGGCGCAGGCACTAAGCGACAATCCGGTCGCGTTCAATGATATGTACCGCGCATTGGTGCGCGCTGGTGAAGGCTCCGGTTTTTTAAGCCCGGTATTGGAGCGTCTGGCGGACTACACCCAAACCAGCCAAATACTGCAACAGCGCATCAAAATGGCGATGATTTACCCGGTAGTCATGCTGGTGGTGAGTCTCGCGGTGATTGTTGCTCTGATGGTGTTGGTCGTCCCCAAGCTGGTCAAGATTTTTGAGCAGGGCAAACGTGAACTGCCTGCATTGACTGAGGGATTGATTGCCACCAGTAGTTTTTTGATGAACTACGGGGTCTATCTGCTATTTGCATTAGTCGGCGCCTACTTTTTTATAAAACATCTGATGCGCGACCCCAAACGTTTGCGTGCTTGGCATGTGGTGCAACTGAAGCTGCCGGTGATTGGTGAGCTGGTAAAGCAGATTAACTCAGCGCGTTTTGCTGCGACCTTGAGCCTCTTATCTGCCAGTGGCGTGCCGCTCTTACAGGCATTGAATATTTCCGGTCAAGTGATGACCAATAAAATCCTGCAAGAGGCCTGCGATACAGTTGCCGCCTCGGTACGCGAAGGTATGAGCTTGAGCCGCGCGATGGAGAATACCAATCAATTTCCGCCGCTGCTGGTGCAATTGGTCGCCAGTGGTGAAACCAACGGCACCTTGCCGCAGCAGCTGGATAACGCCTCCAAAGATCAGGAGCGCGAGTTGGAAATGATGTTGGGGGTGGCAATGGGCTTATTGGAACCGGCCACCATTATTTTTATGGGGGGAGCGGTGTGCGTAATTGTATTGGCGATCCTCACCCCGATTTTCGAAATGACCAAGCTCAGTTAAGGCGAATGAGTTGGGTTTTACAGACCAGCTAATAGTGAAATTTCAGGAGACACGTGTGAAAACAAGAGCGATGAAAACNNATTGTGGTGCCCAACGTTATGGATAACCTTGATAAAGCCAACGTGCAAAAAGCGCGCGCGGATTTCAGCTCTTTGCAAACCGCACTCAAGCTATACCGCATCGATAACTTCAATTACCCGACTACGGAACAGGGTTTGGAAGCGCTGGTGACTAAAAGCTCTATCGCGCCCGTACCGCGCAATTTTAAGTCGAGCGGTTATATTGACAACCTGAATAAAGACCCATGGGGCAATGACTACCAATACATGAGCCCGGGCGAAGGCAAAGAGTACGATATTTATAGCTTGGGCGCCGACGGTGTGAGTGGCGGTGAAGGCCAAAATGCCGATATCAGTGTTTGGGATCAACAATAATTTTTAACCGCCAAGGGCATCGCCAGTGAAATCCAGCCAACAAGGCTTTACCCTGATTGAGATCATCTTTGTGGTCTTTATTATCGGTATGGCTGTGAGTGTGATTTCCATTGCTGTAGGCGGCAACGCCGCTGCGGATATGACGCGCAAAGAGGCCGAAGAGTTTATGCTGCAGGCGGGTTATATCGCCGAGCAATCGGTGCTTAAAGGCGAGACCCATGGCCTGTTTGTCGAGCCTCGTCCGGCGCAGGATATCGACGGGCAAGAGCAGTGGTGCTACCAGTGGCGCCGCGTGCGCGACCGCCAGTGGCAGGATTTGCCCGAGCTTGGCCCGCACTGTTTGGCGGAAGGGCAGAAAATTGATTTTGTGGTTGAAGATGAACTCTGGGAATTTGACCCCGAGTTGGAATATCAAGACCCAGTGATGGGTTTTTTCCCCAGTGGCGACGGATCGGGCGAGATCGAAATCACCATCTATGCCGATCAGTTGCCTGGTGGCGAAACCGCCGAAACCGAGCAGTTTGAATTGGATCTGGCCGGAGAGTTGCACTGGGTTAGTGAAGAAAAACGGGTAGAAGAGGAGCAGCGCGGGCGATGAAAATCCCTTTAGTAAACTGCTCATTGCCGCGTGCTAAACAGCGCGGTTTTACCCTGCTGGAAGCCATGATTGCGCTGATGATTGTCGCCATGGCACTGCCAGCTTTGATCACTCTGGTACTGACCCAGCTGGATGGCTCGGCGGCGATCCGCGATAAAACCTACGCCTATTGGGTAGCGGAAAACCAGCTGACACGGGTGCGCCTGTTGCAGCAGCAAAAAGCCAAAAAAGCATTGGCAGATTATAAGGTGCCGGAAAAAGATTCCGGCACCGTGGATATGATGGGCCTGCGCTGGCAGTGGCAGATGAAGAGTATTGCAATGGATACCTTGCCAGTACCTGGCTTTACCCGGATTGAAATTGCGGTACGCCTGTTGGGCACAGCCGATGGTGCCAGCTTGGGCCGCGCCTCAGTCGATGAAGACCAACCAGCATTGGCGCGCCTGACGGGCTATATCAGCGATCCGGAATTGCCATAATGAACTTCTGGCGCCCGCAAGCCGGGTTTACGTTGCTTGAAGTGATGATTGCGCTGGTGATATCAGCGCTGATTGCGGTTATGGCATTCGAATCACTGGATGCGGCCGATGAAGGCGCCACGCGCACTAACGAAGTGCTTGCAGAGATCAATCGCCTGGATCGCGCCTGGCAGTTGATTGCGGCGGATATACGCCATGTGATACCCCCAGCTGCGGTTGATAGAAACACAGTATTTAAGGCGGAGAGCCTGCGCTCTTCGGGTGAAGATGCAGACCAGTTGGTACTGCTGTTTAAGCGGCGTGGCTGGGTCAATTTTTCCAATTTGCCGCGCAGCGACCTTCAGTTAGTCGGCTACCGGGTGACTGACGGTAAGCTCTGGCGCGATTTTGCGCCCGAGCGCAATATTGAGCTGTCTGATATCGATTTGGAGGATGAAGACGGATTTCACCAACTGTTGCTAGAGGATGTGGAAGACCTCCAGTTACGATTCTTATTTCAGGGGGCGATTACGTCCAAGGGTAAATCGGCTCTCGAAGGGCGTGAGTTTTCCGAAGATTGGTTGCATCAATGGCCTGATAACAATCAGCAGGGCGCCAGTGCGCAGGATTTACCGCTGGCGGTAGAGATCACCATCGAACTCAAAGGAGTTGGCAGCAGTGTGCGTCTCTTCGCCATGCCTGAACCGCAGCAGTAATTTGGCCAGCAGGCCTGACGCCGAGCGCGGTACAGTGCTGGTGCTGGTATTGCTGATTGTCGCCTTGGTTGCTGGCTTAAGTGTCAAATTTGCCGCCCAGTATCAACTGGGCTTGGCGCGTGCGGAAACCCGCTGGCACGGTGCGCAGGCGCGTGCATTTTTGGAAGGCACTGAGGAAGTAGCCAAATTGATGTTTCCCGAAGGGGATATAGATACAGTTAAAGATTTTATTGGAGAGCCTTGGGGTAGTGAAGTACCGATTGAGGATGAGGGGGTCAGTGGCTTCGCCAGAATGACTGATGCGACTGCACAGTTTAATTTGAACGATTTGGCGGGACATCAGATAGATTTAGCTAAACCAGACGGTGCACATGACCGTTACAGCGAACCGCAGCGTAGGTTCATTCGCCTGTTGCAGACTTTTCCCGATCTGCCGCTAGACCGAAATCAAGCGGAGATGTTGTTGGCGGCAGTAGTTGACTGGATTGATGAAGACGAAAACGAGTCAGGGCCCGGTGGTGCAGAGTCGAATTTTTATCAGGGAATGGAGGACCCCTACCGTACGCCTAACGCGTTTTTTAAGTCGGTGGATGAATTGCGCTTGGTGCGCGGATTTAATGAAAGCCCGCTGCTGGTAACGCTCTTGCAGCCGTATATCACAGTATTACCGGTGCCTGATGCCGGGTTAAATATTAATACTCTGGACTTGGTAGGCCCCTATGGAAAGGGCATCAATAATCTGCTGCTGTGTTTGAATAGCTCTACTGAGTTGGTGCCCATGAACCCTGAGGATATGGCGCAGTTTTTCGCTAAACGGCTGCCTGACGGGTGGGATCTAACAACCATGGAAGCGGATTGGAATTCAATGTTCGCGGGCAATCCACTGGATAAGACTGGACTCCAAGCTTTTACAAAGTACTTTTGGTTGAATTCGACGGTGCAGTTGGTAGATCAACGCCGCAGCATGCGTAGTTTAATGATGCGCAACCCGACTGATCCAAGCAAACTCATCGTCATCCGCCGTGACGATGTGTTCGAGTTGCCGACCGTTGATCGCAGTGAAAAAGACGAAGATGGCGATACCGAATTGGTTGAATAAGCCGTAACCCCAATCTAATTGAGCAAAGAGTTAGAGCAAATTATGTCCATGCAATTGGTGCTCTCTGTAAACACCTCCGATGACGGCAAAAGCCTGGCGGATAGCTTTCGCTGGTGCTGGCTGGGTGCCGATGGTGTGCCCGCTGATGAAGGTGCCAGTGGAAATCGCGAAGACCTGCGCGCTGCGCTCAGGGACAAGCCGATCAACCCGCAATCGGCGTGGTTGATACTGCCCGGTAGCCGCGTCAACACCCGCGAGCTGGAATATAGCGATAAAGAGAAGAAACACCTGCGCAACCTGCTGCCATTCCAATTGGAAGATTCGGTAGTGGGTGATGTGGATGAGCTGCATTTCGCCTTGGGTACACCAACTAATGGCAAGGTGGTGGTCGCATTTGCCGACAAGAATTGGCTGCAGGCCGCCTTTGCCGAACTCGCCGCCTTGGGGATTGAAGTTACCCGCTGCTGGACCGCGCCTTTGACACTGCCTCTGGTAGCCGAAGCGGCAACGGATACCAACAATCATTGGACTCTCGGCTTGTATCAGGGGCAAGTGTATCTACGCTATACCAGTACCATGGGGTTCAGTGTTGCCCAACCTCACGCGCGCATGGCATTGCAAATGTTGCTGCGCGACCAGAAGCGGGTAGATAGCATGCCCAACTTGCATTTGCGCGCGGCTAACGACGCGGATTTGGCGCTCTTGGCTGAGGCCATTCCGGCAGAACTGCAGGGCGTGATCGTCTCGCAAACCTTGGCCGATGAGTGGGCGCTGGATTTCAGCAACAGCTCGATTGACCTTTGTCAGGGCGAGTTTTCCCAGCGCTTGCCGATTGAACGCTGGTGGAAGNNCCGCAAGGGCGAATTGTCGATCCGGAAAAGCAACTCAACACCCTGCTCAAACAAAGCCAGCCGATAAGCCAATCGGCCAGCGTGATGTCGCTGTTGGCAGTCGCCCTGCCGCAAATCGCCCAAGAGCCTAATGTGGTGATCAAAGGGATTTCCTATACGGGCGAATCGGGCGAACTGAATCTCAGTATTCAGGCGGACAGCTTCAGTGCATTTGAATCGCTCACTGAAAAAATTCGCAGTCAGGGGCTAAATGCTGAGACATCAAGTTTTAATGCTCAGGGCAATGTGCAGACTGCACGTCTCAAAGTGACCAAGAATCCTTAACCGGTGACCTATGAACCAGTTGCTCAACTTCCTCAATAAATACAATCGTCGCGAGCAGACCATGATTTTGGGCTGCGGTTTGGCCGTGGCGCTCTATCTGGTCTGGCTATTGGTGTTTGTCCCCATCCAGAACAAGCGCGACCAATTACTTGCAGCCAATACTGCCACTACCCAAACCCTGGGGCGGGTACAGATTGCAGCAGCGCAAATAGAGCAATTGCGCGCCCAAGGCGCCAGCGCCAGCACCGAAAATCTCAGCGGTTTGATCGATACCACCCTGCGTGCCAATGGCTTGGCCATGAGCGGTTTCCAGCCGGGCGCCAATGGCGACGCGCGCGTGCGGTTGGATCGTGCAGGTTATGAATCACTGATGCAATGGCTCTATGAACTGGAATTCAAACAGGGCATTACTGTGAGTGATTTAACGATTGCTGCCACTAATGATCCGGGGCAAGTCACCGTAACTCTACGCCTGCAAAAAGCCAACTAATCCTGTTTTCCGCGAGTGAATTATTCAGTGCTGTCCATTATGAGGCAGCCCTTGAGCGAGATTGAAGCCATTCCTATGAGCCCTGTACCTGTGTTTCTAAAGACCCATAAAAAACTCTGGATTCCACTGGGAGCCGCTCTCTTTCTGGTATTTGTGATCAGTAACATCCCTGCTATTTGGGGTGCGTATCTGCTCACTCGTGGCACCGGTTTGGCGCTGAGTGGCGTGACCGGGACAGTCTGGAATGGCAGTGCGAGCTTGGCCAGCCTGCGCCAGCCCGCACAGGAATATTCACTGGGGCAATTGAGCTGGAGCCTCAGTCCGCTCTCGCTGCTCACGCTCTCCCCCTGCGCGCAGATCACTACCAAGTTGCCTATGCAGCAATTTGACGGTGAGGTGTGCAGCGGCTCCGGGGGCGCAGTAAAGGTGCGTAATGCAGATGTTTCCCTGCCGGTGGCGCTGCTTCAGGCGAAGTTGCCTGTGCCGGTACAAGGACAATTTTCGTCTCATATCGACGAGCTGGAATTGCGTGGCAATGTCTTGCTTAAGCTCAAAGGCAAACTTACCTGGAACGGCGCGCGCGTTAACACCGGGGCCAACTGGCTGGATCTTGGGAGTTATGCCGCCGAGCTGAGCGATAATGGCAATAACGGTATTAGCGCAAAACTCTTCCATTTGGCTGGACCAGTCGATGTGGATTTGCAAGTGGAGTTGGCAGCGCCTAGTGGCGGCAAGGTGACTGGCGGGTTTGCCGCGCCCAAGGCATTTTTTGAGTCGGCCAATGCCATTGATATGCTCTCTATGTTTGCACAGGAAGAGCGTGTTGATGAGCAGGGCAAAACCCATTATCGCGTCGATATGAACCTCTGATAATTACCATGCGCCTACTGCTTTGCATTGCTTTATTCATCGCCAGTCAGCTCAGTTTGGCAAAATGTTGNNGCCTACTGCTTTGCATCGCCCTGTTAATCACCAGCCAGCTTAGTCTGGCTAAATGGCACGGCGATGATCAGGACATCATGGGTACCAAGGTCAGCGTTGCGCTTTGGCTTGAAGATGATCGAAAGGCCGAGCAAGCGGTCGCCGCTGTCATGGCAGAAATGCACCGTATCGATAAACATTTCAGTCCCTATATCGAAACCAGCGAACTCTATCGCGCCAACCAGTTGGCGCCTAAAGCCAGCGCACAAAAGCCACTCAATATTTCGCCCGAGCTGGCAGCCATTATTGAAAAATCGCTCCATTACAGCCAGTTAAGCGACGGTGCTTTTGATATCACCTTCGCCTCCCTCGCGCGCTATTACGATTACCGTAATAAACTCAGCCCNNGCCCGAGCGAGCGGCAGCGCGAAGAATTGCTGCCTGCTATCAATTACCGCCTGATTCATCTGGATACCAAAAACAATACCCTCTGGTTTGAGCATCCCAAGTTGTATATCGATCTGGGTGGTATCGCCAAAGGCTATGCAGTCGATAATGCTATTGAAATTTTGCAGTCGTTCGGGGTCAAACACGCCAGCGTGGGAGCCGGAGGCGATAGCCGTGTTATCGGCGATAAATTTGGCCGCCCCTGGTTGGTTGGAATTAAAAACCCGCGCGCCGATGCAGTTGCGATCACTCTGCCGCTGGAGGACGTGGCCGTCTCCACCTCGGGGGATTACGAGCGCTACTTTATCGACGACAAAGGTGAGCGCGTACACCACATCATTAACCCGCGTACCGGCAAATCGACCAACGGGATCAATAGCGTCACCATTATCGGTCCGCTCGGTTTTGATACAGATCCACTTTCCACTTCAGTCTTTGTAATGGGCGCGGAAAAAGGCATGGCGCTAATTAATCGCCTCCCGGGTTTTGATGCGGTGATTATTTCCAGTGAAGGCAAGGTGTCTTACAGCAAAGGGCTGATGCCGCCGGAATAATATCGCCTCGAACATTAGTGTTTTTCTTTCCGTCTTTCCGTCAAAAACCATCTAAGCTTTTAACTTTCCCAATGTGTATTGATAGTTGCTGGTCAGGTCTTGACCAGTGCGGTAAAAAATAACTCAGGCGCCAGATCAACTGTGCTCAATGTCACATCCAAGAAACAGTTTGGCTTCTAGAATGATTCGTTTATTGCGGCGACTAATGTCAGGATCGCACTTTACCCGCCATGGGCAAGACGTAGAGCCTGTTGATAACGAGAGTCGTCCACTCAAAATCGGAGAGAGAGCATGATCCACCCCCTGCGCCAGTGGTTTCATCTGGCTATATTGGTTCCTTTGATGTGTTGTTCCCAGGTATTTGCGCAAGCGGTAGAGCCTGCCAAAAGTGGGGAGCAGGTGGAATCCCTCAAAGAGTCAGTGCTTACGCTCAACCGCGATTTGCTAATTCTGGAGGAGGAACTGCTCTATCCAGCCAGTAGCCAGGTGGCGATTTATGTCTCCATGGATTTGGGCACATTCTTCGCGCTTGATGCGATCAAGCTGGAAATTGATAACAAACTGGTCGCGAGCGAACTCTATACCGACAAACAAACCAAAGCGCTGTTCCGCGGTGGCGTGCAGCGTTTATATATAGGCAATTTAAAAGCGGGCGAGCACGAAATCAGTGCGTTCTTTACCGGGCGGGGACCGCAGCAAGATTACAAGCGTGGGGCCAAAATCGTTATCACTAAAGCACAGGAGCCGGTGGTGCTGGAGTTGCGCATCGTAGACTCTACCGCACAATTGCAGCCGGTTTTTGATATCAAACAATGGCAGATGTAATGCGCAAACCAACCTCAGTGGTGCGCTATTTTCTGATGCTTGCAGCGGTAGCGGTTACCTCTGTCGATGCTAAAGAAAAACCCAAAACCTCCGTGGCTGATCTGCGCTACGGTGTCGCGCTCTATCATTATTATCAACAGGATTATATCGCCGCGCTCGCTGAGTTGATGGTCGCCGACACGCGCGACGGTATTCAGGGGCACGGCGATAACCCCGAATTAATCGCCGGTGGTGTCAGTCTCGCCTTCGGTATGCAACATCACGCCGAAGGTGTCTTTAATCAAATTTTGCAAGACGAGCGCCGTCCGCAGTCAGTGCGCGACGCCGCTTGGTTTTATCTTGGAAAACTACACTATACCCGTGGCGATTGGGCTGCCGCCGAGCAAAGCTTCGCGCGCGTTAGTAGCGAATTTAAACCCTCGCTGCGCGCGCAGATGCAAGCGTTGCAAATTAATATTCGTATCCGCAATAAAAACTATGCCGATTTAACCTTGGATAATATTGATGCAGATGAGCTGCGCTCCTGGAGTCCATACACATTTTATAATTTAGGTGCAGCTCACGCGCGCGAAGGTGATTTCGCCAGTGCGCAGAAATTTTTTAGCGAGTTGGCAGAAATAGATCTGGTTGATAACCCCGTGCGCCGCAAAGAGCAGTGGGCGCTGCAAGACAAAGCCTACACCGCGATTGGTTACTCTTATCTCGCCGAAAAAAAATACGCAGCCGCAATTCGTGAATTTACCAAAGTGCGTCTCGACGGTGTCTTTGCCAATCAAGCGCTGCTGGGTTACGGCTGGGCCGCAGTTGCACAAGAGGAATACGACCAAGCGCTCAGACCTTGGCAATTATTGCGCTCGCGCAGTTTGATGTATCCCGCCGTGCAGGAATCCCTTCTCGCTTTGCCTTACGCTTACGAAAAATTAGGCGCGCAGGGCGAAGCTGTTAATGCCTACCAGTCTGCCGAAGAATTACTCGCGCGCGAAATCCAATTAATCCGCGACATGCGCGCGACCCTCACAGAAGGTGAATTACTGACCTTGATTGGCAGTGAGCCACTTTCCGCAGACGATGCAAAAAAAATATTGCGCTCTGATGCCGCTCAAGACGGTGCGCTCACGGCAGTGGTGACTGACGACGGACAAAACTGGTTGAAGTTGGATAGCACCAGCATTATCAAAACCCGCTCGGCCTACCTCAACGAATTATTTTCCAAAAACACTTTTCAAACAGCAGTGCTGGATTTGCGCGATCTGCTGCGCCTGCAAGCGCTATTACAAATTTGGCTGCCCAAGCTCGATGCCTACCATGAATTGTTGTTGCAAAAACAGGCGACCCGCGACCGCCAAGAGCAATTATTGAAACAAAACTCTATCACCCAACAAGAACAAAAATTATTGGCGGAGCGCGCTGCATTAGCGCAGCAGTTGGAACAGATCAGTAGTAGTGAAAATTATATGGCACTGGCCGATGAGGAGACCCGCGCATTGTACGTGCGCATCGAGCGCGGCCAGCAGACAATTGCACGAATGAAAGGCGCCGGTCAGGATACGAGTGAATTGGAAGCCCGCGCAAAAATGTTTGGTGGTATTTTGTTGTGGCGCGCAGCGCAGGCTTATCCAGCACAACTCGCGGCGCAGCAAAGTGAATTAAAAACGATTGATGCAAGCCTCGCTCAAATAGCAAAAACCCGACAAAACATTGCGGATATTACCGCGACCAGTATGGATATTCAGCCGACGCTGGCACGCGTGCAAGTATTGCAAAAAGAAGTCAGTGCACATTTGGGAAATACCAATCAACTTATCACTGAACAGAGCAGTCTATTGCGCCAACAAGTAGATCGACAGTTGGCTGCACATGAAAAACGCTTGAATAATTATTTAGCTCAGGCACATCTCGCGGTGGCACGCTTGTACGACGCCGAGTTAAGGAAGCAACCAGAATGAAGCACCTTAACCAGCCATTGTTTCGCATCACACTCATCGCGTTGATTGTTGGTGGCGTTGTGCAATTGCACGGCTGCAGCATGATTGGATTGGGTGATGATGGTCGCGGTAAAACCCTCGCTGATTTACCCGCGGCAAAATTACCCGACGCCAAAGCCAAAGTGGCGGTGCTTGATATGGCACGCATAGAGCAAAGTTATCAACGCGCTTTGTCAGTCGCGGATGATCCAGCGCTGCGTCAACAAATTATGGTGCGCCTTGCAGATTTGGAAATGGCGCGCAGTGAAAAAGCGCAGCTTGATGCAACCGATATGCGTCGCTTTTACGACAAGCCGGTTGCCATGTACAGCGAGCTGTTGAAAATACAAGAAGCCAGTGCGCAGCCGGTAAAAGGCATCGAAGCTGATCAGTTGCGCTACAAGCTTGCCAAAGCGATGTCGCTTGATGGTCGCAATGATGAGGCGGCAGTGGTGCTGGATCAATTGGCGGGCACCAATCCCGAATCCAAATTTATGGCGGAGACACAATTTCGCCGAGCAGAAAAATCCTTTGCCGATGGTGACTATGCGGCGGCCGAACGCAATTACGACGCGGTGGTGAAAGGTAATAATCCAGAGCTGCAACAAAACGCACTCTACATGAAGGGTTGGGCGCAATTTAAACGCGGTGATTATGATTTGGCCCTCAATTCTTTTGCGCGCGTATTAGACCAACTAATTGGCCATGCAAAAGATCCCAATGATGTCGATGCGGCACTGACAGACATTGGTGTTTCCAAAGCCAATTTGGTTAAAGATACCTTGCGTGTGATGGGTTTATCCTTGTCTTATCTGGAAGGTGCAAAGTCGATCAGCGATTTGCAAATCCAATTGGGTGGTGGTCGCGCTTACGAATATTTGCTCTACCAACAACTTGGGCAATTGTATCTCGATCAAAAACGTTTTACCGACAGTGCAGAAACTTACCAACATTTTGTGCAGCACAATGCCAATTCGGATTTTGCGCCCAGTTTCAGTATCAAAGTTATCGATGTGTATCAGCAGGGCGATTTCCCCAGTTTAATTTTGCCGGCCAAACAAGATTTTGTTGAGCGCTACGGAATCAGCAGCAATTACTGGACACAGCGCAAAGGTGCAATTGGCGATAATGCACTCGCCTATTTACATCTGTCCCTGCAAGAGCTGGCGCAGTTTGAACATGCGCAAGCACAGAATTTTAAAGCGACAAAAAATGCAGACGCGACAGCCTCGTTCGGCCGCGCTGCAAAGTGGTATCGCGAATTTGTACAGACATTCGCAAAAGACGCACAGGTAGCGGAGATGACCTTCCTGCTTGCTGAATGTCTCAATGAAGCCGGTGATCTGCCAGCCGCCATGGACGCCTATGAACAAGTTGCCTACGGTTACATGGATAAATTACGCGGTGCCGATGCAGGCTACGCTGCGATTTTGTTGCCGCAACAATTAGTCCAATCGGCACGCAGTTTGCCCGACAATCGTTTACAGGAATGGCAGAATCGCAAAATTCAGAATGCATTAAATTTTGCCGATGTTTACAGCACCGATCCGCGCGCGGTAGTGGTGCTCGCGGAAGCGGCTAATGATTTGTTGCAACAAAATCGCTATGTTGATGCAAAAATGGTTGCTGAGCGGGTTATCGAATGGCAGCCGCCTGCAGAGGGAAAATTACTATTCTCCAGCTGGCTGATCCTTGGTCATAGCCGTTTTGAGACCAAGGAATACGCCGCTGCTGAGCAAGCTTATGTGCAAGTATTAAATTTATTACCTGCGTTTGGTAAAAGCCCGGGGGCACCCAACGCTGCACAAGTGCGTGAGCGTATAGCAGCAAGTATTTATCAACAGGCTGAGGCGAGTCTTGAATTTGGTGATAAAGATGCGGCCATCACTCAATTATTGCGTATCACTCAAGTCACACCCGATACTGAGATCGCGGCCAAAGCGCAATACGATGCTGGTGTTTATTTGATCGAGCAGGAAAAATGGGCCCAAGCGGAAAATGTCTATTTGGGTTTTCGCAAAAAATATCCCAATCATCAATTGGTCTCCACCTTGCCGGCCAAGATGGTATTAATTTATCAAAATCAGAGTAAGTGGCAGCTGGCGGCCGATGAATTGGTGGTGATGGAGCGTACCAGTACCGATCCGGATGTAAAACGGCAGTCGCTCTACATGGGCGCCGAGTTATATGAGAAATCCGGTCGGCGCGCGCAGGCAATTGAACAGTATCGCCGCTATGCCACTGAATATGCGCGCCCACTGGCGAATAATCTGGAAGCACAATTTAAATTAACTGAATTGTATGGCGCGGCAGGCGATAAAGAAAAACGTTTGTATTGGCTGCAAAATATTATCAATACCCACAATCGTGCAGGCAGCGCAAAAACAGACCGCTCGACTTATCTGGCGGCGAGTGCCCAGTCGGAATTGTCGCAGCCCGCATACGATGAATTCACTCGCATCCAATTAACCCTGCCGCTCAAAAATAGTTTGCAGCGCAAACGCGCTGCGCTGGAAAAGGCACTTAAAGCCCAGGAACAAGTGCTAGCGTTTGGCGTAAGTGAATTTACGACTGAGGCGAGTTTTAAAATTGGTGAAATCTACGCGCAGCTCAGCCGCGATTTAATGAATTCCCAGCGCCCGAAAGAGCTGGATGAATTGGCACTCGAACAATATGAAATTTTATTGGAAGAGCAGGCTTATCCCTTTGAAGAAAAAGCAATTGAAATTCATCAAACCAATGCCCAGCGCAGTTGGAAAGGCACCTACGACGCCGGTGTAAAACGCAGCTTTGATGCGCTCGCCAAATTGCTGCCAGCGCGCTACAACAAAACCGAAACACGTGTGGAGGTGAGCAATGAAATTCACTAAGCTCATCGCCATTTTGCTAGTGGTAGTGTTGGTTGGCTGTGCTTCAGAGCCGGGCAAAAAAAGCAAAGTCGCGAAGGCCGATACAGCGCCAGGCATTGCGGCGGTAGGAGCATCTATATTGCCTGCAGGGCCGGTAACGCCCAATCCGTATTTGCAAAACAAACCTACGGTGAGCCGAGCTGCGCAGCAAAACTTTATCGACGCCACTCGTGCCATGCGTAATAAGCAATGGGTGTTAGCGGAATCTCTATTGCAAAAAGTGATTGCAGAGAATAGCAAGCTGTCGGGCGCTTATCTCAATTTGGGTTTGGTCTATCGCGCGCAAAAAGAAGACAAACGTGCAGAGCAGGCGTTTAATAATGCGATTGCGGCGAACCACACTAACCTTGATGCTTACAATCAACTTGCTATTTTGCAGCGCGAGGCGGGAAATTTTTCCGGTGCAGAAGCGAATTACCAAAAGGCGCTGAGCCTCTGGCCGTTTCATGCCGAGAGCCATAAAAATATCGCCATACTTTATGATTTATACATGGGCAAAAGTACCGAGGCATTACCGCACTACGAAGCCTATTTGCAATTGCTTGGTGGTGACGATAAACAAGTCACCAGTTGGATTGCTGATTTACAGCGACGTTTAGGCATAACGCCCAAACCAAAAGCGGCAGCACCTAGTGAAGACGCGCTAGCGCCCGCAGAAGAATCTTCCACACCCATAGCAGACGCTCCCGCTGACGGCTCCACTGAAGCTCCATCAGAGGAAGTGAGTGATGAATAAATTAGTGATGAATAAAATATTGCTAGTAAGTTTGTGTATCGCAGTGTTAAGTGCCCATGCGCAAGAGTCAGAGCAACCGATAGAAACTGATTCGGTTGCCCCGGCAGCATCAGAAAAGAAAGAGCCTGCCGCTGCCGATAAAAAGATGGTGCGCGAAGCCAATATTAATTTGCGAACCACAGTGACGGGCAATCAGGAACAGCCGCGGGTAATGTATATTTTGCCCTGGCAGTCACCGCTTAGTCCCGATCTGGAAATGGAGATGTTAAGCAGTCAGGAGGATGCCGTGTTCGGCCATGTCGAGCGCGATGAAATGCAGCGTAATCTGGAAGCGGCCGGTGAGCTTGATTCGGACGAAGACTAAATTTTTTGCACTATTTTTTTATAAATTCATTTATGGTTTTCTTTTTTCGAGGTTAATAAAGTTATGGAAACTCTGATTCGTTTTTTTCAGGATGGCGGCGCCTTTATGTATCCCATCGCCGTGGTATTGGTGATTGGATTGGCGATTGCCGTAGAGCGTTGGCTAGTGTTAACCACTGCTAAGAGCTCAAACCGTCAAGCGTTTAATCGCATGCTGCCACTGTTGCAGAAAAAAGATTATCCGGGCGTCGTGAATTTAGGAAAAACTCTGGATGCACCCATTGCACGCATTATTGCTGCGGGTATTGCGCGCATGGCGCAATCACCGCGTCGCGATGATATTGAATTAGCGATGGAAGAAGGTGTAATGGAAGCTATGCCGCGTTTGGAAAAACGCACCGCCTATCTCGCAACGCTCGCCAACATCTCTACGCTCCTGGGTTTGCTGGGTACCATTATTGGTTTGATTCAGGCGTTTACTGCAGTTGCCAGTGCTGATCCGGCAGAAAAAGCGGCGCTGCTGTCTTCGTCTATCGCGGTGGCGATGAACACCACGGCCTTTGGTCTGATTGCGGCAATTCCGCTGCTGTTAGTGCACTCAATGTTGCAAAGTAAAACCACTGAGATTATTGATAGTTTGGAAATGGCGGGCGTGAAATGTCTGAATATGATTAGCCATGTTCAGGATGTGCCGCGTACTCGCACGCAAGATAGCAGTGCAAAACCACAGGCTGCGCAATAAGCGTTTTTCCAAGCAATAACCAGGAATTAAACCTATGCGCATCAAACGGCGATTTAAAGAGGACGCTGACCTCGACATTACCTCCTTTATGAATCTGATGATCATATTGGTGCCGGTATTGTTGATGAGCATGGTTCTCGCGCGCACTACCGTATTGGATTTAAAACTGCCTGATATGGCGGATTCCAGTATTCCTCTTACGGAAGAACCACCGCAGCAACTGGAATTAATTATCCGCGCGGATAAATTTGAAATTAATTATCCTGCGGGCATCAAATTAAAATGGGTTGAAAAAACACCTGAAGGCAATTACGACTACAAATTATTAGCAGGCGTGTTACAAGAAACCAAACGCTTACTGGAAGACAAAGGTATTCAGAAAAAAGATATATATATTCTCTCTGAAAAAGATACCGACTACCAAACGCTGGTGAGCACCATGGACACTGTGCGCTCGTTCAAAGCGGTGGTCGCTGCATCGGTAGTGGATGCAGAATTGTTTCCCGAGATTTCACTGGGTGATGCACCGCCACCGGGTGGTTCTACCGGCGCAATTGCAAGCCCTGCGGGAGGTGCGCAATGAAGCAATCCCTGCGCGCAAAACGCATGGCGAAACATCATCGCCGTTTAAATCAGGCATCGAAAGTGAATCTCGTGTCGCTGATGGATATTTTTACCATTTTGGTGTTTTTCTTATTGGTAAATTCCGGCGATGTAGAGGTATTACAAGCTGACAAGAGTATTAAATTGCCCGCGTCTGTATCCCAGCAAGTGCCGGACAATAATTTACTAGTAGTAGTGAGCGCGACCGATGTGGTGGTGGGTGGCCGCAGTGTGGGTAAGGTTAGCGAACTGCTCGCGAGTACTGAGGATAAATTTATTCCGCTCGAAACCGAATTAAAATATCAGGCGCAAAAAGCGGGCCCTTTGAAAGAAGAGGATCAGCTTACCGGTCGCCCAGTCACCATTATGGCTGACCAGAAACTTCCTTATGCGATGTTGAAAAAAATCATGGCGACTTGTGCTGCGGCAGAGTTTCGCGATATTTCGCTCGCGGTGACGCAGCTGGAAGTTGGCGCTGATGAGATCAGTGTCGATGCAGCGGGAGGGGGCTGATATGGCCAGCGTCGCGCTGTTTAATCTGGAGCTACCCTGGAGTTCGTCGATTGACGACGACAAGCGGTTTACCAAAATCCTGTTGGGATTTTTAATCGTCATGCTGGTGGTGAGTGCGGTAGTGACTATCGTCAATTTGCCGGAAGTCACCCGCGCCGAAAAAGAAAAACTGCCACCGCAATTAGCGCGTGTGGTGCTGGAAAAGCAAGAGCTGCCACCACCCAAACCGGTAGAGCCGCCGAAGCCGGAGGAGAAAAAACCAGAGCCTAAACCGGANNGAGAACAGCGGTGTTATGCAGTTCAAAGACGATCTCGCGGAAATGCGTGAGATGATGCAAACATCCGCCGTGGAGACAGCGGCAACAACGGTGACTAACAGCACTGGGGAAGCGGCGCAGATCGACCGGGCGATGATCACCAGCGGTGCCAAGGTCGCCAGTGGTGGTATCAATACCGCTGCCCTGAGTCGCGATACCGGCGGTGTTGCCTTATCGGGCCGTGAAACAACCAAGGTGAAAAGCGGCTTGGCCGATGGCACTAAAAAAGCCGGTCAGGCAACGGCAGGTAACAGCAACGGCACTGGCGGCGCCGCGCGTAGCGAAGAAGAAATCCGCAAAATCATGGAGCAGCATAAAGGTGCTATCTATTCGATCTACAATCGCGCCCTGCGCCAGAATGCGGCGCTCGAAGGCAAGATGGTGGTGAAGATAGTGATCGACCCCAGCGGCAGAATTGTTGAGGCGAGCTTAGTCTCCAGCGAGTTAGGGGATAAAGACCTGGAGGCGAAAATACTGCAACGTATCAAGCTAATCACTTTCCCTGCGTCCAACGTTGCGCGAACTACCTTAAACCAGACATTCGACTTCCTGCCACAGTGATACCTACCTCACAAAACCCCCGATTTATCGGGGGTTTTTATTTCCCCTGCAATAAATTCCACCGCCATTAATAATTTTGTCTGAAAGGCGCATAAATAATTGAAACCGGTTACATATTTGTGGATAATAGAGCCTGCTAAGGCCTTTTTATTCATAGTTATTTGTTAGTAATCGGTTACAGTTTTTTGCTTTCGAGCGATAGGCGGTCACACCGGATTACTGGCAGTTGTTAGTGATGAATTGTTAAGCCATAGCCCGCTGTTGTGTTTTTTTCACCCCGGTTCGCCGGGGCTTTTTATTTGCGCCCTGTGTAATCCTCCCGCAAAATGCCTCGGCTACATCAGCCGCAATCAATCCGATCATTACTTTCTCGCCAGGGGCGGCGCTGCGAATTGGGAATCTCTATGACACAAGCATTGCGTGCGGCGGCCAGTCGCCTTGAACACTGGATCAAAAACGATGCCCTGCCACTCTGGTTGGCGCGCGGTATCGAACCTAATCACCTGGCAAACTACGAACGGCTAACACCTGCGGGTGTGCCGGATCTGGACTCCACCACCCGTGTGCGCGTGCAGGCGCGTCAGGCATTTTTCTTTGCCGCTGCCTACCATCGCGGCTGGTGTCCTGAAGGAAAAACGGTCGCTAAAAATTTGCTCGTGTTTGTCCAAAAAACGGCGGCCCATCCAACGGCTGGTGGTGGTTACACCCATCTGCTCAATAAAGATTTTGGGGTGGTCGATACCAAACAGGATCTCTACGACCACGCTTTCTTTTTGCTCGCCAATGCCTGGTGCTATCGCGCCTTTGGTGAGGAATCTTATCTGCACGAGGCCGATAAATTAATCGCGCATTTGGATGCGCGTTTTGGTTCGGCAGTCGGCGGTTGGATTGAGGGTGATTACGACTACGCCTGTCGCCGCCAAAATCCGCACATGCATTTATTTGAAGCGTTTCTCGCACTTTATGATGCAACCAATAATGCAAAATATTTAGCCCGCGTCGGCGAATTATTCGCACTCTTTCAAACGCATTTTTTCGATGCAGAACATTGCGTGTTGTTTGAGTTTTTTGATGATAACTGGGTGCGCTTGCCTACCGTCAAAGGTGATACGGTTGAGCCTGGTCATATGATGGAGTGGGTGTGGCTGCTTGATTGGTATCACCGTCGCACTGGTCGCCCGGTGGCGCACTACACCAAAGCACTCTACGCACGCGGATTGGTAATCGGGATGGATAAATCCGGTTTGCTATTTGATGCGGTGAGTTATACCGGTGAAGTGATCGACCCAAACAAACGCTGCTGGGGCATCACTGAATTGATCAAGGCAAGTCTGGTACAAATCCGCGAAGGAAATTCGGATGCTGAAGCAATCGCAATCAAAGGTGTGGACGATTTATTTACTTATTATCTTTGCGCATCAACGCCGGGTTCCTATGTGGATCAGCGCGGTGCCAACGATGAGGTCGTAGTGGATGTCGCCCCTGCGAGCACGCTTTATCATTTGATTGTGGCGGCAATGGAGCTACAAGATCATTTCGAGTTGGCTGTGCAGCAATAATAGCGGGTGCGTGCGGCACCCAAGCCTGCGCTTGGGTTAGTCCGCTATCAGATATAAGTCATAGCCAATGTCGCCCAGATGCCGCTGTTCGGTCTCCAGATCGGCTTGGGTTAATGGATGATCATTGATCCATTTGCCGGGCAGTATCAATTTGATTTTTTTGCTATCGGCTTTGATTGTGATTGTCGGTAGTCCGTCTTTAATTTTCCCTCGATGAAAAATGGCCGCCATGCGCAATAAAATGGCGAGGCGCACCAGATCCACATTATCGAGTGGAAAACTTTTTGTGGGGAAACGTTTGCGATGGGCAAGCACTAGAGCGGCGAGTTGGGTTTGCTCGGCGCGCGAGCAGCCAGCGAGATCGACGTTCTGCACAATATACGCAGAGTGTTTGTGGTAGTCGTTGTGCGCTATATCCAGACCCACTTGATACAAGCGCGCGGCCCAGCCGAGTAATTTGCTCGCATCCTCGGCGGTGAGTTGCCAATGTGGGGCAACTTGGTTTAATAAATTGAGCGCGGTTTTTTCCACTGCCTTGGCTTTGTCCATATTCACATGAAAGCGCGCGGCGAGCGCATCGACACTCGCCTGGCGAATATCGTGATTTTCCAGCCGACCTTTTTGATCAAACAATAGGCCTTCACGTAATGCCCAATCGGCAGCGACCATTTGGTCGAGTTCAAGCGCATCGAACAGCGCGCTTAATACAATCACGCCGCCGAGGAATACCGGTTGGCGATCGTCCGATAGACCGGCAATCTGCACGTCTAATTTTCCGTGATTTAAATAAACCGCAATAATTTTTTCGAGCGAATCGAGCGTGATAGTGCCATCGCTCCAGTCATTGGCTTCGCAGACTTTTGCAACGGCTTTGATGCTACCTGATGCCCCCAATACCTGTTTCCACCCGCGCTCCAAGAATTCATCCTTGACAGGTTCAAGTTCTTGCAAACAGGCGATCAGTGCTTTGGTAATTAATTTCTCACTGACTTTGCCGTCGCTAAAAAACTTTTTGGTGATAGCGACGCAACCCATGTTTAAACTTTCTTTGANNGGCGGCTGCTCATGCCCTCGCCCAGAATGATTTCGGTACTGCCGCCGCCGATATCCATCACAATACGGTTGCCTTTGCCCGGCGCAATGCAATGGGCGACACCAAGATAAATCAGGCGCGCTTCTTCATCGCCAGAAATAATTTCTACCGGATGACCGAGGCGCTTTTCCGCATCGGCCAAAAACTGACGCGAGTCGGTAATACTGCGTAAGGTTTTGGTGCCGACAATGCGCACACTACGCGAGGGATACGCGCGTAAGCATTCGCCGAACCGCTCCATGCACGCGAGCGCTCGCTCGCGTGCATCGTCACTCAAACTACCATCTTCCTGCAGACCAAAACCCATCCGCACCGGCTCGCGTAAACGGTCAAGCAGCGTGAGCTGGCCGTTGTCCCAGCGCGCCACAATCATATGGAAGCTGTTGGAGCCGAGATCAATCGCGGNNTTACAATGACAAATTCCCCGCCAATATAGCGCAATGAACCCGAGCATAAAAACAGTGCAATAAAAAAGGCAACCACCTGCGTGATTGCCTTTTAGAAGAGCATGGACGTTGTATTAATTCACAACTTCCGGCTTTTCTGCTTGTGCTGCCTGTTGTTGCGCAGCGGTAATCGCTTGCACAAATACAGCGTCAAAATTAATCGGCGCAAGCATCAGCGGTGGGAAGCTGCCGCGACCAAGAATACTGTCGACTGCTTCGCGCGCATAAGGGAAAAGAATTTGCGGGCAGGCGGTGTTGATCAGTTGGGTGACAGCCGGGCCTTCAATACCAGCGATCGCAAACAAGCCAGCTTGTTTTACTTCCACTAAAAACACCGCACGGTCTTCGATGCGCGCAGTGATAGTGAGCAGCAATACCACCTCAAACAGACCTTCCTCAACCTGGTTGGCCTGGATGTTTAAATCCTGCTGGATATTAGGCTTGTAGGCTTTGGTAAACGCCTCGGGACCCATAGGGGTTTCGAAGGAAATATCCTTCAAATAAATACGTTGGATCGCAAATACCGGGCCGCCAGCGTCTGCTTGGCCAGCATCTTGTTGGTTATTTTCTTCTGACATAATGGACTCGACTTGACTGATTTAAGAATGTTTTATTTAACACTGATTAAGGAGACGCTTAGGCTTGTGCCAAAAGCGCATCCAATTTACCGGCTTTATCCAGCGCCCAAAGATCGGTAAAACCGCCGACATGCTGCTCGCCGATCCATATTTGCGGGACTGTGCGTTGGCCGCTTTTGGTCATCATTTCCTGACGCAATTGCGGTTGGCTATCGACGCGAATTTCTTCCACTGCAACGCCTTTTTGCGCCAATAATTTCTTGGCATTGACGCAGTAAGGGCAAACTGCGGTGGTGTACATCAACACGCGCGCCATAACAAACTCCAAAAATAAGGACCACGTTTAAAACCGATTACTTACCTTTTACCAGTGGCAGATTCTGCGCCTGCCACTCGGCAATGCC
>DQHS01000260.1 GCA_003524365.1 Cellvibrio sp.
ATTATGTGCATCGTATTGGTCGTACGGGTCGTGCGGGTAAAAATGGTACCTCGATCAGTTTTGCCTGCGAAGACGATGCGATGTTGCTGGAACCTATTGGGAAGTTATTGGGCAAGCCGATCAAGTGCGAGCAACCGCCTGAATATCTGTTGCTGACTCCGCCGGACTGCCCACCTGCACCGCCGCGTGCGCGTACCAATGAGCGCTTTAGTAATCGCTCGGTGGGCAATCGCCCCGGCGGTAACCGCAGCCGCAGGCCGCGCAGCTAAGCATTGCAACTAGTCATTTTTTATAATCGATAACCACTAAATTGATTGATTCCGCCCGGTATTCACCGGGCGCTCCCATCGCCTGGAAGGGTTATGTCCTCTGCAAAATCTGCCTTGTTGACCTTGCATTTGGGCGCGTTCCTGATGGGCGCGACGGGGCTTTTTTCCAAAATTATCGAATTGCCCGCATGGGATATCACCGGCTATCGCACCTGGATTGCTGCGGTGGTGCTGTTTGCCTGGGTCTATTGGCGCGAGCGCAGTCTCGGGCTTAAATCACCGCGCGATTACGGCCGCATGTTGGTGCTCGGCGTTTTGCTCGCTTTGCATTGGGTGACGTTTTTCTACTCGATGCAAGTTGCCAATATCGCAGTGGGTATGATCTCGCTTTATGCCTATCCGGTCGTTACCGTATTTCTTGAGCCCTGGCTCAAACGTACCAAACTCGATTGGCGCGATGTGGTCAGCGGTGTTCTCGTGCTGGTGGGGATTTATTGTTTGGTGCCGGAGTTCGACCTCAACAACAATATGACGCAGGGCGTGATTTGGGGCGTTATCTCCGCACTCACTTTTGCCGTGCGCAATTTATTGCTGAGTTATTGGTTTAGCGACCAAACCGCCGCGCGTTCGATGAGCTATCAAGTCTTGATAGTTGCACTGCTGATGACGCCGGTGTTGTTTTTTTCGTCCCATCAACCTAGCGCCCACGATTGGTGGTTGCTGTTGTGCCTTGGCATTGTATTTACCGCGTTTACGCATACTTTGCTGGGCTACGCCTTGCGCTACTTAAAAGCGAAAACCGTCGGCTTGGTGGCGTGTTTGCAACCGGTGTATGCGGTTATCTATGAAATTGCGGTACTGCACACTTATCCTGATTGGAGCACTCTCATTGGCGGCAGCATTATTATGGCAGCGGCGATTTACGAATCGGTGCGCGAGCACAATAAGGCAACGCTAATTGCTTCCATCGAAAATAGTGCTTGAGTGATCAGTAGACAATAAACAATAAAAAGGGCGAAATTAAATCGCCCTTTTTTATGCGTATCGTTTAAGAGTTTGTGGCGGAGACTTTGATATTGTTTTCGTGGGGTTGCAGTTGCTCAAGCTTGCGGCGATTGACCAGACGGCGCATGACGGTGTAAAAAATTATCGATAGCACAATGGTAAATATTGCTGACCAGATAAATTTATCAAACGATGGTTTATACAAATTAAAGTAAAGCATCTGGCCAATATTCAACACGCAAATAAATTTCAGCATCAGTTCCTTATTCAGTTTCTTCAACACATAAGCCCCTAGCGGCGCCATAAACAATACTACCGGGTAAGCGCACAGCCAGGTTTGTACTTGATATTGGGTGAGTCCCGCATCGACAAAGTGGCGATAGGCATAACCCAAAATGCTAATACCAGCCATCATCATAATGCTCATATGGGTAGCGATTTTTTCTTTCATACCAAAGCGGGTGACCAGCAAGGTATACAGAATAATATCGGCGCCGGTACCAAATAAACTCGCACACATACCACCGAGCAGTAGTATCAGTATGGTGATCCCATGATCATAGCGTTTAGTAAATTTGAGCATTTCTTCACTGCCGCGATGATCGCTCAGGTAATAAATGACAGCAAACGTGGCGATCAAACTTAAAAACAACGCCTGTATGATGACGACTGGAATGGTTTGCAGAATTAACATGCCCAACACAAAACCCACAAATGAAACTGGGATCAACCACAACATGGGTTTGTAAGCGCGAAGATTGTTAGACGAGTGGGTCAGAATAAAAATACTGGCGCTGGTCATTCCAATACTTTGAATCATCAGGCTGAAATCCCGCGCCATGGTGCGCTCAATTCCGATAAAAATATTTAACACCGGAAATGCCACAACGCCGCCACCCTCTGGTGTAACACCGGCGACAAATGCACCCAACACCATAATGGCAGGGTAGAACCAGTGATCTGCCAGGAATTTAAGGTCATTAAAGGAGATGAAGAGACTCACCCACGCGACCATCGCAACGGCCAACCAGAGCCGAAATAATTTGCTTTCAAAAAACATAGAAGCCCCACAAGATATAAAAATTGTATTTGTTGGTATTTTTGTTGTTTTGTTATGGCCGGATCATATTGGTGCATTTGCCACGACCGTTACCTACTTTTCGCGTTTAGGTGCCACAAAAAACCGGAGTCCCGAGTTGACCATGGGGTTGATTAAGCGGGCAATAAATCCAATATAGATTTTTGCTATAGCATCTTCGGACGACCAGAAAAGTCATTTTTTGCATAATTTTGGTGCGCGTTGCTGATGTTTTTCTCTAGCTTTACGTTGAGGTTGTGACTATGAAGTTAATGCCAGTTGTGTTCGTGCCCCACGGTGGTGGTCCTATGCCCTTATTGGGTGATGCCAATCACCTTGAGCTCACACGCTTTATGCAGTCGCTTGCAGCTGATTTGCCTCTCCCTGAGGCGATTGTGGTGATTACGGCGCACTGGGAAGAGGAAGTTGTCAGCATCACCCATTCGGCCGCGCCGGGCATGATGTATGACTATTACGGTTTCCCGCCCGAAAGTTATGAGTTCAGTTATCCCGCGCCGGGCAATCCATCCCTTGCGAAATATATTCAAAAGCTATTGGGGGATAAAAATATCGATGCCCGCCTGGATAATCAGCGCGCCTACGACCACGGCACATTTGTGCCGCTGATGTTGAGCTATCCCGCTGCCGATATCCCGGTGGTGCAATTATCACTGCTCTCCTCGCTTGATCCTGCGATGCATATCGCCATCGGCAAAGCGCTCGCACCGCTGCGGGAGCAGGGCGTACTGATTATTGGCTCAGGAATGTCGTTCCACAATATGCGCGCGTTTTTCTCTGGCGATCCTGCCGTCAAAGGCAAAAGCGAAAGCTTTGATAATTGGTTAACCGAAACTCTCTGTGCATCCAACTTGACCAATCAAGACCGCGAACAGCGTCTGTGCGCTTGGGCCTCGGCTCCGCAAGGGCGTTTTTGCCATCCCCGCGAAGAACACTTGCTACCTCTGCATGTGTGTTGGGGCGCGGCTAGTCAAGGTTCGCCGGTGGCAGAGCAAAACTTTAATGGTCTGCTGTTCAATACCGCGATTTCCGGTTATCTCTGGCGCTAAACATTCAGCCTAATCATGGGCTTGGCGCATTTCCCTAAAGTTTGGCTACACTCAATGGATACTTGAAAACCGTTGAGTGATAACCCATGAAAAAAATTCTAATAGTCGAAGACAGCGACATGGTGATGAAGATCATGCGCCATCTGGTACAAAGTTCATCCTTGGCTTATGAGGCTGTCTACGCGACGACTATGGCGCAGGCAGCATCGCTCTATGAACAATATCCAAATGATTTTTTTGCCGCGCTGGTGGATTTGAATTTACCTGATGCTCCNNTTCAATAAAGGCATAGTCGATTACGTGACCAAAGAAGGTCGCTACGCCTATAGCAAAGCCGTCGGCATGATCAGTCGCCTGGAAAAAAACCAGCGCATAAAAGTGTTGGTGGTGGATGATTCAGATATGTCGCGCAAGCACATGGCGAATTTATTTCGTCGTCATTTGTTTCAGGTGGTGGAAGCAGTGGATGGTGTGGATGCGATTAAGGTGCTGCTGGAGAATCCAGACACTAAATTATTAATCACCGATTACAACATGCCCAAAATGGATGGTTTTGAATTGGTGCGTAACCTGCGCTACAAGTACGACAAAACTGATTTGATTATGATTGGCGTATCGGGTGAAAGTAGTGAGGCGCTTTCGGCTAAATTTATCAAACACGGTGCCAATGACTTTTTGCGCAAACCGTTTCATCCGGAAGAATTTTACTGTCGCATTATCCACAATATTGAATCACTCGAACTAGTTGAACAGATTACCTACAACGCCCAGCGCGATCATCTCACCGGCTTGTTTCATCGTTCGTATTTTTTTAACGCCGCGCGTGAGTTGTATAAAAGTGCAGAGGAAAAAGCTGCACCCTTGGCGATGGCGATTATTAATATTGATCACTTTAGCGATATTAACGAGAAACACGGCAACGGTTGGGGCGATGTCGCGCTCAAATATATCGCCGCTAGCTTGCACACTATGCTGGGGCGATTTTTATTCGCGCGTGCTGATAGCGATGATTTCTATGTGCTTATGCCCGGTTTGGATCATGAAAAAGCGGCCGCGCTGCTGAGTAAAGTAAAACAATTGCTGGCCGCTGAGACCTACGTAATCAACGGTGAAACCATGCACTTTTATTTTAGTGCAGGCGTCACCAGTCAAATGTGCCAAAGCCTTGATCATCAAATTGCCAAAGCGAATATCCACCTGCGCCACGCTAAAGAAGCGGGCGGCAATATGATTGTTGATGATGGCGATGCGGAGGAATAACTCTTAGGGGGCGATTTATTGCGCGCTTATATTATTCGTCATACCTGCGAACGCAGGTATCCACGTTGTTGGCTGTTATGGATACCCGCGTTCGCGGGTATGACGAATGGATATTTTTCAGCGGTTATTTAGAGATGCTTTACTTCTTTCACCCAGTAAAGCGTCGCGCCAGCAACGGCAATCGGCGTAACAAAAATATTCAACACCGGCACCATACTACCTAATAAAATAATCCCGCCGTAGGAGTAGCTGGTTAATTGTTGCTTGTTCAAGCGGCGACGTAATTCACGAAAACTCAATTGGTGGTTGTCAGCCGGATAATCCGCATATTGCACCGCCATACACCAGCAGCTCCATATTGCGCCAATCAGTAACCCTAATAAATTTGCAACGGGAATAAAAAATAGCACCACAAAAATAATCAGTACCAACGACCCTCTGCTCACAAAATACCAAAGCTTTACTGCCTCGCGTTGCAAGGTGCGTGGAATCAATTTCCCCCAAGGCTCATCGGGTGGTGCAATGCCGGTTAAGTGGGTTTCTATTTTTTCCGCCAGTAATCCAAAAAACGGTGCTGCAAGAAAATTGGTAATAATGTTAAAACTGTAGCCGTAGACGACTAAAAATATAAATCCCACCAACGGCCACAATATCCAGGCAAACCAATCCAGCCAGCTGGGCGACCATTCCAACACCTGCGCAAAAAAATCCCCAAAGGCGTGAAAGAGCGCGATGGTCACGCCGACAAAAATAACCAGATTAATTAATAGCGGGATCAAAATAAAACGGCGGAAGCCGGGCTTTACAATCAACCGCGCACCCGCCAAAAAATAATCGATAGCAACACCCGGAGAACCTTGCATTTACACGTTCCTTTTAAATCGTTGTAATAACCAGTCAATAGCCACAAACACTAATCCGGCGACAGCGCCGTATAAATGCGACTCTACCGCAACAGCCACCGGCAGTAGCGCTTGTAAGTCAGTCGCCTCATAACCTGCACTATTTTCCTGCACTAATTTTGCTATCACTAAGCCCAAGGCAAGCACACGAATCCAAATGGGATAGGCGCGTGTTAGCAACAAACCAGTAACAATAAGCCCATGAACCGCACCGGACAAACCTGCGTAGGGTGAATACTCAGGGTTTAATAAATAAATCCCGGCACCGACACCCGCGCAGCACCAGAGCAATAATAATGAAAACTTTTTAAATGAATATTCCGTAAAAAAAGCCAGTGCACATAACAAAAGCGCCGCCGCATTCATCAGCGTATGTACCCAACCAAAGTGCACCAAGTTAGCGGTGAATAGACGCCAGAATTCGCCAGCGGAGACTCTTGTGGGTTCGAGGCTAAGTAGGGGGAATAGTGGATTTTCAAATGCAGTCAGCAAGAGCATCAGGATACTCAAGGAAATGCATAAATAGATGTTTGTAGTAAGGTTAATTTTTATCATGAACTGTATTGATCAATATTTGATATGACATAGTAGTAGTCGCAGATGATATTGGGAAGCTCCTTGCGTATCGGTGTTGGCCTTATTGTGGAGTAGGTGACAAGAAATAAAAAAGGCAGCCGATGAGGGCTGCCTTTTTGCTTTGTGGTCGGAGTGGTATTTACTTCGCGCCAGCAGCTTCCAAAGCAACTGCGTACTCTTCACCGTTGCGATGTGCTTTTACGACTTGCAGGAAAGTTTTGCCTTCCGGGCCGATTGCGTTTACATCTTTACCGGCTTCGATAAATAATTTCACAAAAGTGCCGAAGTTTTCACCGCGCATGCCGCGATAGGCTTTTTCCAGTAAATGGAAATCAGCATTAATGCCAGCAGGTGCGGGGTAATCCAAAAAGGTGGCGATGCGGGCTTCGTCGAAGATTTCGCCGAGGACTTTTTCTTTGTCTTTGCGTAGGCTCATTTTACATTCTCTCTAATTACTTGTTTGAATCCCTCCCAGCCTCCCTTTTTCAAAGGGAGGAGCAAACTCCCCTTCTAATCAAGTAGGGAGTCCACTTCCCCCTTTGGAAAGGGGGATCGAGGGGGGATTAATTAGCCATTCAATTTCTTAATTAATAATTCATTCAGCGCTTGCGGATTTGCCTGGCCTTTTGATGCTTTCATTGCTTGACCTACGAAGAAACCGAGCATTTTTGCGCGTTTATCTTCGGCGGCGGCGCGGTAGCCTTCTACTTGTGCAACATTGGAGGCAAGTATGTCGTCGATGATTTTTTCCAGTGCGCCAGTATCGGAAACTTGTTTCAAACCTTTGGTTTCGATAATGGTGTCGGCATCGCCTTCGCCGTTGCAAATCGCTTCAAAAACTTGTTTGGCGATTTTGCTCGACAAGGTGCCGTCTTTTACGCGCACTACCAGCCCGGCTAATAATTCTGGTGTAACGGGCGATTGGTCAATACGCTGTTCGGTGCGATTTAAATAAGCGCCCAAATCGGCCATGATCCAGTTGGCGGTGAGTTTGGCTTCGCCGGAAATTCTGGTTGATGCTTCAAAAAATACCGCTGCGAATTTGTCCATAGTGATTTGGCCAGCGTCGTAACTGCTCAAACCATATTGCTCGACAAAACGCGCGCGCTTGGCTTCGGGTAATTCAGGCATCTGTTTGCGTACGGATTCGATGTACTCATCATCCAGAATTACGGGCAGCAAGTCAGGGCAGGGGAAGTAGCGGTAGTCGTTGCTGTCTTCTTTACTGCGCATGGAGCGGGCTTTTTTGGTGTCGCCGTTATACAGGCGAGTTTCCTGACGAATTTTTCCGCCATCTTCGAGTACATCAATCTGCCGCTCAACTTCGAGCGCGATGGCTTCTTCCATAAACTTGAATGAGTTCAGGTTTTTGGTTTCAGTGCGCGTGCCGAGTTTTTCCTGGCCTTTTGGGCGCACAGAAATATTCACGTCAAAACGCATCGAGCCCTGGCTCATTTCGCCATCGCAAATTTCCAGCGAGGTGACGATTGAATGCAATTTTTTCGCGAAGGCAACCGCTTCTTCAGCGCTACGCATATCCGGTTCAGTAACGACTTCAATCAGCGGAGTGCCCGCACGGTTTAAATCGATACCGCTCATGCCCGCGAAATCTTCGTGCAGGGATTTACCCGCATCTTCTTCCAAGTGCGCGTGGTGAATGCGAACGCGCTTGGTGCGGCCTTCGCCCAACTCTAAATCCACAAATCCAGCGCCGACAATTGGCTCTGCAAGTTGTGTGGTTTGATAACCTTTAGGTAAATCGGGATAGAAGTAATTTTTGCGCTCAAACACTGAGCGCTTACCGATTTCAGCATTCACTGCCAAACCAAACATGGTGGCAAAACGAAACGCTTGTTCGTTGGCGACTGGCAGGGTGCCGGGTAGCGCCAAATCAATTGCACAAGCCTGGGTATTTGGCTCAGCGCCGAATGCGGTGCTGGCGCCGGAGAAAATTTTGGTTTTGGTCGCGAGTTGTACGTGAACTTCCAACCCGATTACGGTTTCCCATTGCATAGTCATCGCTCCTATTCAATGCCGGGGGCAGTTTGTTGGTGGAAGTTAGTCGCTTGTTGGAATTGATGCGCGGCATTCAGCAGCTGACCTTCAGCGAAAAAGTTACCAATCAATTGCAAACCAACGGGTTTGTTATCCACCAGACCGCAAGGAATTGACAAGCCGGGCAGGCCTGCGAGGTTAGTTGCGATGGTGTAAATATCTTCCAAATACATAGCCACGGGATCTTTGGTTTTTGAGCCAAATTGGAATGCGGGCGATGGTGAGGTTGGACCAAGAATCACATCGACACTTTCAAATGCATCGACAAAATCCTGCTTGATCAAGCGGCGAACTTTTTGCGCTTTGCTGTAATAAGCATCGTAGTAACCCGCAGAGAGCGCGTAAGCGCCAACCAGAATGCGGCGTTTCACTTCTGCACCAAAACCTTCACTGCGCGAGCGCATATAAAGATCATTTAAATCTTTCGGGTTTTCACAGCGATGACCGTAACGCACGCCGTCAAAGCGCGACAGGTTTGCGGAACATTCTGCTGGTGCAATCACGTAGTAAGCGGGTACTGCAAGATGTGTGTGTGGCAAGCTGACGCTGTGAATGGTTGCGCCCAAACCTTCGTAGACTTTAATTGCGTCTTCAACTAATTTTGCCGTCTGCGGATTTAAACCTTCACCGAAATATTCTTTCGGTACGCCGATGCGTAAACCCTTTAAGGATTTATTTAAATCAGCGGTGTAATCCGGCACATCGCGCTCAACGCAGGTGGAGTCTTTTGCATCAAAGCTCGCCATATCGTTTAACAAAATCGCGGCGTCTTCGGCAGTGCGCGATAAAATTCCCGCTTGATCAAGGCTTGATGCAAACGCAATCATGCCCCAGCGCGATACGCGACCATAAGTGGGTTTAATACCAGTTAATCCGCACAAGGCGGCTGGTTGACGAATTGAGCCGCCGGTATCGGATGCTGTTGCAGCCGGTGCTAAATGCGCAGCTACTGCCGCAGCAGAACCGCCTGATGATCCGCCGGGTACGCAATCAATTGCCCAAGGATTTTTTACCGGACCGTACCAGCTGGTTTCGTTTGATGAGCCCATCGCAAATTCATCCATGTTGGTTTTACCCAACATCACCACGCCGGAATTTAAATAATTTTCAACGATGGTGGCGTTATAAGGTGCGATAAATTTATCGAGCATTTTGGATGCGCAAGAGGTGCGAACACCGGTGGTGCAAAAAATATCTTTGTGCGCAATAGGTACGCCGCAGAGTGCAGGAGCATTTCCCGCTGCCAAACGTTTATCGGCAGCAGCAGCTTGTTGCAGCGCGATATCAGCAGTGACAGTAATAAAACTGTTGTAGGTTTTGTCCAGACGCGCGATGCGGTCAAGATAATGTTGAGTCACTTCGGTACTGGAAAAGTCTTTGTTGCGCAGACCTTTTACCAGCTCGGCAATGGTGAATTGATGCATTCAAAAATTCCTAAATTTTTTACCATCTTTCGCGTTGGGGCGCTGCTTGCTGCGCCCATTCTCCGGGCGCGGCAAGCAGCGCCCCTACATTTTTTGCGCATCAAACGGCGCATCGGCATTTGTTATTCGATAACCTGCGGCACCAAATACAAACCATCTTGTGTTGCCGGTGCAATCGCCTGGAAGGCTTCGCGTTGATTGGGTTCGGTTACTACATCGGCGCGCAAACGTTGCACTGCATCCAATGGATGCGCCATAGGCAATACGCCATCGGTATTCACGGCTTGCAGTTGGTCAACCAGAGCCAGTACATCGGAGATACTTTTTGCCGCTTCATCGGCGGCCTCATCGCTAATCTGGATACGTGCCAGCGTGGCCAGCTTGGCGATATCGGAACGGTCTACAGCCATGGGTATTAGCTCCAGCAGATAAAAAATCGTGAGAAATCAAAAATCCTGAAAATCAAAAGTGCGGCGAATTGCGGCAACCCCGTGTTCTGCTTGCCAGCATCGGGTGCTAGCGCCACAAGAGTACTGCTAAAAACGGGCGCCAAAGGTACCACATTCGCGCCTTGCCCTGAATCCCTGTGGTTGCTAGAGTGCAGCGAAATTTATGTAAACTCCTGCGCTTTAGCGCGAAAACCGGCAAAGCATTTTTGGCTGGAGCTACCGAATACTTTTAATTGTTGTCGAGTTGCGCAAAAAATAGTCGCAAACGTCGGCGAAACCGGCGATTAATTTGAACTTTACGGCTAATTTAGGTCGGATAAAAAGCGAAAATTCACTTATACTGCGCGCTTCCTAAAAATTTGCAGGGATTCTTTGCTGAGGGCAGAGAAAATTGTTCAAGGAGCTGAACCAATGCTGCCACAAGCGCGCCGTCGCATGAGTTGGCACAAACGTTGTTAGCGACACAAAAAAACAACACGAATTCTATTTCAACACATTCTATTAAGGCCCCGTCCCGTCATGATGAAACTTTTGCGTGGAGCATTTTCTAACGATCTCTCAATCGACCTTGGTACAGCAAACACCCTGATTTATGTGCGCGGTCGCGGCATAGTGCTCAACGAGCCATCAGTAGTTGCGATCCGCCATCACAATGGCACCAAGATTGTGGAAGCCGTAGGTGTAGAGGCCAAACGCATGCTGGGCCGTACGCCGGGTAACATCACCGCGATCCGCCCGCTGAAAGACGGCGTTATTGCCGACTTCCAGGTCACCGAAAAAATGCTGCAACACTTTATCCGCAAAGTTCACGAAAATTCCTGGTTTAGCCCATCTCCTCGCGTATTAATCAGCGTTCCCTGCCTCTCTACCGAAGTTGAAAAGCGTGCGATTCGCGAATCGGCACTCGGTGCTGGTGCACGTGAAGTGCGTTTGATTGAAGAGCCGATGGCAGCAGCGATTGGTGCTGGCCTTAAAGTATCGGAAGCGAATGGTTCGATGGTGGTGGATATCGGTGGTGGTACTACCGAGATTGCGGTTATTTCATTAAACGGTGTGGTTTACTCCGACTCGGTGCGTATCGGTGGTGACCGTTTCGACGAAGCTATCGTTAACTATGTGCGTCGCAACTACGGCAGCGTGATTGGTGATGCAACGGCTGAGCGTATCAAGCAAGAAATTGGCTGTGCATTTGCGGGCAGTGAAATCCGTGAGATTGATGTACGTGGCCGCAACCTGGCCGAAGGTGTACCGCGCAGCTTTACTCTGAGCAGCGATGAGATTCTGGAAGCGCTGCAAGATCCATTGGCTGGCATTGTTCAGGCGGTAAAAAGTGCGCTGGAGCAATCACCACCGGAATTGGCTTCTGATATCGCCGAAAGCGGTGTAGTTCTGACGGGCGGCGGCGCTTTGTTGCGTGACATCGACCGCTTGTTATCCAACGAAACCGGTCTTCCCTTTATTGTTGCTGAGGACCCGCTTACCTGCGTGGCTCGTGGTGGTGGTATTGCGCTGGAAATGAACGATAAGCGCAATATTGATCTGCTGTCGTCCTGATACGTTTTGAAGCCCGCAACCCTCGGGCTTCAACTCCACGGGAGAACTCACCATTAAACCGCTCTTTGCCCGAAGCTCATCCGCCACCAGTCGCGCTTCTATTTTCATTCTGATTATGGTGGTGTTAGTGGTGGTTGGGTTGTATACCGACCGCTTGGAACCGCTGCGCGAAAAACTCGTGCAAGTCGTGACACCTTTCTACCAGATCACCGATGTGCCCAGTCGCGTTAACGATTGGCGCAAAGACACCTTTGTCTCCCATGCCGATCTGAAAATCGAAAACGAAGCACTCAAAACCGAGTTGCTAATCCATCAACGCAAATTGCAACAGCTGGCTTCATTGGCGGCAGAAAACGTGCGTTTGCGCCAACTGGTCAATGCCAGCCAGATGTTGCAGGACACAGTCCTGATTGCCGAGTTGATTGGCGTTTCGCCCAACCCCCTCAGTCATAAAGTCATTATTAATCGTGGTACCGTCGATGGCGTTTTCAAGGGACAGCCTGTATTGGATGCCTTTGGTTTAATGGGACAGGTGATCGAGGTTGGGGAAACGGCGAGTACTGTGCTGTTGATATCCGATTCAACCCATGGGATTCCGGTACAAGTAAATCGCAATGGTGTGCGCGCTATCGCTGAAGGAACGGGCGATTTGAATAGCTTGAGCCTGCGCCATGTGTCGGCCAATACCGATATTCGCGCGGGCGATCTGCTGGTCAGCTCCGGTTTGGGCGCGCGCTTTCCGGTTGGTTATCCAGTCGCCGAGGTGCTGCAGGTGGTGCGTGATCCAGGCAAAGCGTTCCTGACGGTGATCGCCAAGCCGATGGCGCGTTTGGATCGCAGTCGTCATCTGCTGTTAGTGTTTGAAAATCGCGACCAAGCTAGTGTTCCCGGTGCGTTAAGTGTGCCTCCAACGCAAGCGAATTCTTCCGGACAATCGACCTCTTCCAACTCAATGGGTGGTGCGCGCTGATGCTCAGCCCGCAGCTGAATCTCTACTTTATTATCGTCGTCAGTTTTTTGGTGGCGCTGATTTTGTCGGTATACCCGCTGCCGATGGATATGCGCTGGTGGCGCCCCGAGTTTGTGTTGGTGGTGGCAATCTATTGGATCTTTTTTATGCCGCTGACGGTGAGCTTTACTTTGCTCTGTGCGCTGGGGCTATTTCAGGATTTACTTGAGGGCGTACCCTTTGGCCAGCACAGCCTCGGTCTGGTGATTGTGGCTTATATTTGCATTCTGTCTTATCAGCGGGTGCGCAACTTTTCGATTTGGCGCCAGTCCGCGTGGATCTTCGTGTTAGTAGGCATAGCCCAGCTGACCGATAACTGGGTGCAAGGTATGGCAGGGCGGCCGCTCTCGGGGGTTCAGTTTTTATACCCGGCATTGACCAGCGCGCTCTTGTGGCCCGTATGCTACTGGTGGCTGAACGGCATGACTCATCGCTATCATCATTAAAGGTAGGCATTAAGAGCCGGTATTACGGGCTTAGCCAATAATGATCGATAGCCCTGCACAATAATTATTCTTTTGCAGTATCAGGAGTTTTCAGGGTGAGCGCAGTTGTTTCCGATGGTGTTCCAGATCTGTACCTTGCATCCCAGTCTCCTCGTAGACGCGAACTCTTGCGCCAGATTGGCGTGCGCCACGCGGTGATTTCCGCCGCGATTCCCGAACAGCCCGCCGCTGGAGAAACTGCGCTGGATTATGTGCAGCGTTTGGCGCGCGAAAAGGCCGCAGCCGGTTTTGCCCAATTGCTTCAACAACACCTCCCAATTGCTCCCGTTTTGGGAGCTGACACGCTCGGTTTGCTCGATGGTGAAATCCTCGAAAAGCCCCGCGACCAGGATCATGCTTTACGCATGCTGCGTCAGCTTTCCGGTCGTACTCATCAAGTGATTACCGCCGTTGCACTCCATTCACAAGCTCAGCAAGCGCTGCGAGTATCTACCACTGATGTGACTTTTCGTGAACTCAGTGATGCTGAAATTGCCGCTTATTGGGAAACGGGTGAGCCGCAGGATAAAGCAGGCAGCTACGCTATCCAGGGTTTGGGCGCGGTGTATGTCAAAGAAATTCGCGGCAGTTACTCCGGTGTCGTGGGCTTGCCCATAGAGGCGACCTTGGAACTTTTACAAGAGTTTGGTGTGCCCTGGTGGACTGCCGGAGCTGATGTATGAGTGAAGAGATCCTGATTAATGTCTCCCCGGTCGAGACTCGCGTGGCACTGGTTGAAAATGGTGTGGTACAGGAGTTTTACATCGAGCGCAGCCATGGCGACAGCTACGTAGGCAATATCTACAAGGGCAAAGTGGTGCGCGTACTGCCGGGCATGCAGGCGGCCTTTGTTGATATCGGTCTTGAGCGCACGGGATTTATACATGCTGCCGATATGATGCCCGAGCCGCCCGAGGGTGAAGTGCGTCGTACCGAAGTGCCGGATATCCGCACGCTAGTGCGCGAAGGTCAAACCCTGCTGGTGCAGGTGGCCAAAGATCCTATCAGCACCAAAGGTGCACGCCTGACTACCCATCTGACCCTCTCCTCCCGTTACCTTGTTTACATGCCCAACTCCAGCCATATCGGCGTGTCTACACGTATTGAAGATGAACCCGAGCGCGAGCGTTTGCGGCAGGCGGTGGAAACCGCAGTGGCCGAGCAAGAGATAAAGGGGGGCTTTATCGTACGCACAGTGGCCGAAGGTGCTGAGGCTGACGCGATCAACGCCGATATTCCGTTTTTGCGGCAACTTTGGGACGATTTGAGCGAGAAGCTGCCCGGTTTGGGAGTTCCTGCGGAACTTCACCGCGATATGCCGCTCTATTTGCGCGCCCTGCGCGATATGGCGCGTGCACCGATTGATCGGGTGCGGGTAGATTCACGTCTGACCTGGCAACAAATGCAGGAATTCGCGTTTAAATACGCCCCCCAGTTGGTGGAATTGATTGAGTTGTACAGCGGTGATCGTCCATTGCTGGAGCTTTACGGCGTGGAAGAAGAAATCCATCGCGCGCTAGAACCGCGTGTACCACTCAAATCCAACGGCTATTTGATTATTGAACAGACCGAAGCCATGACGACGGTGGATGTAAACACTGGCGCTTTTGTTGGCCATCGTAACCTTGAAGAGACGATTTTTAAGACCAATCTGGAAGCCGCGTCATCAATTGCACGCCAACTTCGGCTGCGCAATCTGGGCGGGATTATCATTCTCGATTTTATCGATATGAAAGACCCTGAGCACCAGCGGCAGGTGTTGCGCACACTGGAAAAAGCGCTGGAAAAAGATCACGCCAAAACCCGAATTACTGGTGTCTCGGAACTGGGTTTAGTGGAAATGGCGCGCAAGCGTACCCGTGAGTCGCTCGGGCAATTATTATGCGAACCTTGCCCGGTATGCCAGGGGCGAGGGCGGGTGAAATCGGCGGAAACTGTGTGCTATGAAATTTTCCGCGAGATTTTGCGCATGGCGCGCACATACGATAACCAGAAGTTTTTGGTGCTGGCTTCACAGCTGGTGGTAGACCGCTTGCTGGACGAAGAGGCAACTTATGTCGCTGATTTGGAAGCCTTTATTAGCCGTACTATTGAGTTCAGGGTTGAGGCTCTTTTCCAACAGGAGCAGTACGATATTGTGTTGGTCTGATGTATTTACTCAACAACTCCTAATCCGGAATCCATAGTCGCAATGAGTCGCGCTTTACGCAAGCTGGTGAAATGGTCTTACTTTTTGGTTGCCCTCGCGCTGATTTTGTTGGCGGTGCTGGTGCAATCCGGGCGTAGCTTTTCTCATTTGCTGGGCGATTACAACCAAAGCATAGCCTCCTATTTATCCTCACAACTTAATGCTCAAGTGAGCATTGGCCAGATCCAGGCTGATTGGAGTGGGTTGAAACCCAGTTTGGTTATTCAGGATTTCAGCATCAAGAGCCAAACCGACCAGCCCATAGTTGCGTTTAAACAGGCGCGCCTGCGGTTGGATATTCTTGATTCCCTGTTCAATGTGCGTTTGGTGTGGAGCAATCTCTCGCTTAGTCAGGTAGACATGACCTTTGCCCAAACCGATGATGGTTTCTGGCAAATCCCGGGCTTGCCCAAGCGTGTTGATGCCAATAAGCCGGGTGTACAGTTGGATGCGCTGCTGGATATGCTGCTGCTCTCTACCCGGATTGAATTCCAAAGCAGCCATCTCCGTTTTCAGTTTGCCTCGGGCACGCAGGTGTTGCTGGATTCGCCTTACCTGCTGCTTGAAAACGCCGATGATTTCCATCGTCTTGCTGTGCAAATCGATGTAGACGAACAGCCTCGCAGTGTCTACCTGATTATGGAAGGTCAGGGCGATCCGCGCGATCAAGCCAGTTTTCGCAGTAAAGGTTATTTCCAACTCAATCGATTCCCCACCAGCGAACCCATCGCCGCGACCAGTGCGTTTCTACTCGGCGGTGCTGACAAAGCCAGTGTGCTCAGTGAAGGTATGGTGGATGCCACTATCTGGTTTGAAAGTCGGGCGGGCAGTAAGGGGTATGATTTGGTGGGGCGTTTGGGGCTCCAGCGTTTGTCGCTCCCATTGGGCGAACGCAGTTTGGCGCTGGATGATTTTGCTACTGAGCTGGCGGGTTATTGGCTGCCTACGGGTGAATGGCGTTTGGGCTTACAGCAAATTAACGCGGCGATGAATGAGCAGAAGATTGCTGATGTAAATCTTGCGGTGGTTTCTACCGGGTTTAAGCAACCCCTGCAAATTAGCATGGATAATCTCGATTTGGCGCACCTGACCAATATGCTCAACAGCGCAGGAGTGCTGGGCCAAGGCAGGTTGCAGGAGGTATTGAAAACCCTTAACCCGCGAGGTCAATTGCGCAATGTCCATTTGATCTTGCCAATGCAACAGCCAAAAGACTGGCAATTGCGCGCCAATCTCGATCAGGTGGCAGCAGATGCCTGGCAGGGGGTGCCTGCTCTGGTGGGTGTGGATGGTTATCTGCAAGCGGGACAAAAAGGTGGTTTTGTCGATATAGATACTCAGCAACATTTTTCGATGCACTACTCGCCCACCTATGCCGCGCCAATGGAATACGACCGTGCCAAAGGGCAGGTGGCCTGGCACCTGCAGCCGGAGAAAAACCAGATTTACGTCAATAGTGGCCGGTTGGAATTCCAGCAGGGTAATGAATTGGCGCGGGGCTATCTGTGGTTGTCGCTTCCTTGGCAGCGCAATACAGGTGATATCGACCTGTATTTGGAGATTGGCGCTCAGCAGCTCAACGCCAGCCTCTATAAAAAATACACTCCGGCGGTAGCACCGCAATCGCTTCTCAAGTGGCTGGAGCAGAGTATTGGCGGGCAGAATCCCGGTATTGCGACCGAGGGAGGCTTTGTCTATCGCGGTACCCTCAATACCAAAAACTCTATGGCGCGTACTTACCAGTTGTATCTGGATATTGAGGACGCCGAGCTTAATTATCACCCGGGTTGGCCAGCGTTGACCCAGCTGGATGGGCGCTTGTTGGTGAGCGATGCGAGGGTCTACGCCAGTGTGAGCGACGCCGGGGTCTATACCAGCCGTGTTAAGCAAGCTGAAGTACGGGTTAATCCGCGTGTGCAGGGCAATGGTTCATTGCTGGAGGTTCAGGGTGAAATCACTGGTGCCGCCAGCGATGGTATCCGGGTATTGCGCGAGGGTATGTTGCGTCAGTATCTGGGTAGCAGTATGGACTCCTGGTTCATGCAAGGTGATATGCAGGCGAGGCTCGATCTGGCGATTCCCATCGGCACTGGTGAGGATAAGGCGGTGGGCGCGCATCAACAGGTAGATGTAGCGCTCAAGGTGCCGCGCTTTGAATTGCAAAACCTCAACTTGGCGCTGGATGATTTGACCGGGCGTATCAGCTACAACAGCGATACCGGTATTAGTAGTGACACGCTCAAGGCGCACTTTTTTGATGAGCCAGTTGAGGCCAGGTTGAGCACCCGCAAGCTTGATAATTACAGTAAAACCCTGATCGAGCTGGGCGGTGTTGTCGATGCCCAGAAAATCGCTTATTGGAGCAAACGGNNGGCAACTTACCTTACACAGCACTGGTGGAGTTAAATCATCGCCCACAGCGCAGCAAAAATTTGGTGGAGCTCATTGAAGAGAAACTGAGCCCCGAAGCAACCCTTGAGAATGTGCAATCGGCATCGGAGTTTGCGGAAAACGCCTTTGCCGAAATCACTATCACCAGCAATCTGGCAAATGTCAGCGTCGATTTGCCTGAACCTTACGGCAAACCCGCCAAAGGTGAGCGGCCATTTGCATTCAAACTCTGGTTGCAGGAGAGTCAGGCGCAAATCGATGTCCGCTACAACAACGATATACAGGCATTGTTGCGTACAGATCGAGTGCGCAACAACGGTTTACTCAATGCCAACATCGCCCTCGCCAGCGCAGCCAAGCTCAGTGAGAAGCCGCAGTTTTTGGTGTCCGGTTTTTTGCCAAGCATCGATCTGGACGCTTGGAAAGCAGTGCAATCCCGCTATGAAACCTATACCGAGAGACTCGCCCCCGTCGTTGCACGGGCCTTGTCATCGTTGGAGCCCATTGCACCGGAGCTGCTTGAGCAACCGGTGGGACTGGTCGCTGGGCTACCCTTCCGGGCTGAGTTAATGCTAGGGCAGTACGAACTGGGCTCGGCAACGCTGGAAAACCTCAATGTGGTTGCTGTGCCAGTACGCGCAGGCTGGCAGTTAGAGCTGGAAAATGAAGTGGTCGCCGGCAATTTGTTGGTGCCGGATAGTCGTTTTACGCCCTTGCAGGTGGATCTGGCGCGCTTGTCCCTCACTAAAGCCATGCTTGGAGAGGCGGATGCCGTAACTGCAGATCAGATAGATTCCACTACATCTGCCATTGAATCGGCCGAGCCTGCCAAACCGGTAGCGGTTATTGATCCGCGCAAATTACCACTTGCCAATATCACCGTAGGTTCGCTGCTGATGGACGGCAACAACTATGGCAACTGGTCGCTGCAGCTACGCCCCAATAGCAATGGGGTGGTGATTGACAATATTCGTGGCAGTATTCGCGGCATTAGCATCAGCGGCGCTGATGATGCGCTGGATGGCGCCAAACTTATTTGGCAGGACACTCCGGCGGGGGTGCAGTCCCGTTTTATCGGCAACCTGAGTGCAGGTGATATGGCTGAGGTGCTGCGCGCTTGGGATAAACCCGACACTATTGAAAGCCATACTGCACACTATCGCGCTGATTTGTTTTGGCCAGGCTCGCCACAGGATTTTAAAGTGGTCAATCTTGGCGGAGAAATGTCCCTCTCGATCGAAAAAGGCAGTTTCAAACGCGATGCCAATGCGGGCGATGGAATATTGCGGCTTATGTCGATTCTCAACTTTGACACCCTGGCGCGGCGCTTGCGATTTGATTTTTCCGACCTCTACAAAAGCGGTCTCGCGTATGACACCATTAATGGCAAGATGCGTTTTAATCAGGGAGTTCTGGTTTTTGAGGAGCCCTTGGTGGTACGCACGCCGTCTAGTGGTATGCAAATGGCGGGCAGTATTGATCTGCGTAATGAAACACTGAATACCCGCTTGGTGGCGACCTTGCCGGTGGCAGGCAATATGACGTTCTATGCTGCTTTGGCAACTGGATTGCCAGCAGCAGCGGGGATTTATATTGTCAGCAAGCTATTCAAAAAGCAGGTTGATCAGGCCACCAGTGTTAGTTACAGCATCAAAGGCAGCTGGGATGAACCTAAAATGCGTTTTGATCGGTTGTTTGAAAGCGAAAAAAGCTTGCGTGATAGTGTGAATAAAAAAGACGAGGAAAAACCTCCGCCAGCAAGTGATAAGCAAAATAGAAGTCGTCCCAAAAACTAAGGGCGCCATTTGGCGCCCTTAGTTTTTTTGATCATTCGTTTTTAACAGTAGATCGTTANNCGCTTCCAACTGCTCGCGAATAAAGGCAAACAACTTGCGTGCACTGGCGGGCGGTTTGTTCTCTTCGCGTTCTTTTTGTGCCGTGCGGATCAACTGGCGCAAATGCTGCACATCAATCCCGGGGCAGGAAGTTACTAGAATTTGGAAAATTTGTTTGTCACCTTCAATCAGTAGATCGCGGTAGCGTTCTACCTGATGTTGGCGATGCACGTACTGATCGCTGCGGTTTTGCAGTTTATCGACTGCCGCCTGAATCTCTTCGTGATTTCCCTCGCGCATCAAGCGACCAATATATTGCACCTGACGGCGGCGCGCTTCTTTGGGCGGTAATTTGCGCGCGATGTAAATCGCATCCAGCATGGTATCGCTCAGTGGAATACTGGCGAGTTGCTTTTCGTTCATATCGATAAGACTTTCACCCAGCGCTTGCAGCGCGTGCATATCGCGTTTGACCTGCGATTTGCTGAGGATGTAGTCATCGGGATTGATATCGTCGTAGTTGTAAACCATAAAAATGTCTGTACTTGGTGCGCAGGGCACAAATGGAAAAGAACGGGTAGCTCGACAATAGTGTGACGATTGGTTGAGCTGGAAAAGGTCGCGCAGCTTAGTGCAGAAAAGCAACAACAACAACCGCTTTTACCAGAAAGCATGCCAGCGGGCGCCTACGTATAACGATAGTTGGTTTATTCGCCTTCTTCAAAGCGATCCGCAATCAACGCGCGGATCGCACAGAGCGCGGCCTCGGCATCATCGCCTTCCACGCTGATTTGCAAAGCCGTGCCTTGGCTGGCTGCCAGCAACATCAACGACATCACACTCTTGGCATCGGCCCAATTGCCTTCGCCCACACGCGCCAATACCTTCGCCTGAAATTGGTTGGCGAGAGTAGCGAGTTTGGCGGCAGCGCGCGCATGTAAGCCACGCTTGTTGATGATATCGAGTGTTTCGGTCTGCATGATCTAGGGTTTTTTGTGTTTGTTTATGTCGCGATGACGGACTTGAACATCGCTAAAACTGTGGTCGAAATGTTTTTGCAACCGCTCCGACAAATACACTGAGCGGTGTTGTCCTCCGGTGCAGCCAATCGCAATGGTAATGTAGCTGCGGTTGTTGGCCTGATAGCGCGGCAACCAGCGCGCAAGGTAATGCTCTATGTCGTCGTACATTTCCTTAACCGTCACTTGTTCTTCCAAAAAATCGATAACTTCCTGATCTCTTCCCGTCTGCGGACGCAGATTGGGTTTCCAGTGAGGATTGGGTAGACAGCGGGCGTCGAAAACCAGATCGGCATTGACCGGCACGCCGTGTTTGAAGCCAAAGGATTCGAACAGAATCGCCATGGTCGATTCGCTGCGGCCTACCACCCGCTCTTTCACCAGATCGCGCAGCTCGTGCAGGTTTAAGTGACTGGTGTCGATAACCTGATCAGCGCAGTCGCGGATCGGCTCTAGCAGTTGTTGCTCGGCCGCAATCGCTTCTTGTAGGCTGGTGTGTTTGTCAGACAATGGGTGTTTGCGGCGCGTTTCACTGAAGCGCTGGATAAGCACCGAGGGCTGCGAATCCAGAAACAGTGTCTGGAAGGGCAGGTGCGCTTCTTTGAGGGTGCTAATCATCTGCGGGAAGATGGCCAGATCCTGCCAGGCATTGCGCACATCAATACCAATGGCGAAGCGGTGTTGGTCGTCTTTATGAATCTGAATCTGGGCAACCAGTGCGGGCAGCAGGCTAACGGGCAGGTTGTCGATACAGTTAAAGCCCACATCCTCAAGGACATGGAGCGCTGTACTTTTACCTGAGCCAGACAAGCCGCTGACAATCACCAGATGCATAGTAAGTCCCGTTTAGGTTATTAACGCAGCTTCATAGAGTGCTTCATTGCTTTTGGCAGCGCGCAGGCGCTGACGATATTCGGCGTTATTCAATGCACCGGCCAGCGCGGCCAGTGTTTGCAAGTGTTCGCTGTGGGCATCTTCGGGTACCAGCATGGCGAATAGAATATCGACCGGTTGTGAATCTATAGCATCGAAATCGATGGGGTCAGTCAGGGTAATCAATGCGCCGACAGTACCGCTGCAGTGTTCGACCCGGCAGTGGGGAATNNTGGGGAATTGCAATGCCGTGACCGATCCCAGTGGAGCCAAGGCGTTCACGGCCAATCAGACGACGAAACAATTCATCGGCATCAATATCGGGAATATCTTGCGCAATGGTGTTGGCTAGCAACTCCAGTGCGCGCTTCTTGCTACCCCCTTCGACGCCGCAGAGGGTGCGACCAGGGCTAATCAGGGATTGAATTTGCATGACAAGGTGATGCTGGGCATCTCTCAATAAGTGTTGCAGGCATCGCTGGGTGGCGATGGCAGCAACAGTTCAATAAACGATGGCGGTTTATCGCACACTCAGCGATGGCTGCGCATCTTCTCTTTGTGTTTAATCAATTGGCGGTCAAGTTTGTCGACCAGGGCATCGATCGCCGCGTACATATCTTCGTTGGTTGCTTCGGCAAATACATCTTTGCCGCTTACATGAATAGTGGCTTCAGCTTTTTGGATAAGTTTATCGACTGAGACGATGACGTTGGTGCTGGTAATGCGGTCGTGGTGGTGCGTTAAGCGCTCTATTTTGCTGGTTACATACTCGCGTATGGATTCGGTGACTTCAACATGACGACCGCTAATATTTATTTGCATAGATACTTCCTCTCGCTAGAAACAAAACGGTTGCGACTGGCACAACCTCGCATTACATACGTGAATTTTTGATCCGAACTTTATTGGTACTACAACTAATACAACTAAACGGTTAAATAGTTTTACGTTCGTTTGATGGTGGAATATTGAGCGACTCACGATATTTGGCAATTGTGCGGCGCGCCACTTGAATTCCTTGCTCCCCGAGTAAGTCAGTAATTTTGCTATCGCTCAAGGGTTTTTTCGGGTTTTCGGCGCTTACCAGTTTTTTAATGATGGCGCGAATCGCTGTAGATGAGCATTCGCCGCCGCTGTCGGTGCTGACATGGCTGGAGAAAAAATATTTCAGCTCAAAAATACCCTGCGGTGTGTGCATGTATTTTTGTGTTGTTACACGTGAAATAGTGGATTCATGCATTTCAACAATTTCAGCAATATCGTGCAGCACTAAAGGCTTCATTGCCTCAGGACCGTAATCCAAAAAGCCGCGTTGTTTTTCCACAATACAACTCGCTACTTTCAACAAAGTTTCATTGCGGCTTTGCAAACTTTTTAAGAACCAGCGCGCTTCTTGCAAATTATCTTTAAGAAAGGTGTTGTCAGTGCTGGAGTCGGCGCGCTTCACCATCGAGGCATAATCAGAGTTGATGCGCAGGCGCGGCGCAATATCCGGATTGAGTTCTACTATCCAGCGACCATCGCGCTTATCCACAAACACATCGGGAATAACATATTCGGTATCGCCATTGGCAATCATATCGCCTGGGCGCGGATTCAAACTTTGGATCAGTGCCACAGCCACACTTAGTTCGGCTTCTTTTAGTTTGGTGCGGCGCATCAACTGGCGATAATCGCGGCTGCCGAGCACGGGCAAATATTGTTTGGTAATTAATTTTGCCGATTCCAAAAATGGGGTTTTGGGATCAAATTGTTGCAGTTGTACCAGCAGGCATTCGGAGAGATTTTGGCTGCAGACACCGCAGGGATCGAACTGTTGCAAGCGATGTTGCACGGCTTCAACTTCATCGAGTTCAAGCTCTTCAAAATCGCCGCGCATACCTTCAAAAATTTCTTCGATGGTGATGGACAGCATGCCGCTGGGCTCCACCGCATCGATAATTGCCATTGCCAAGACTCGGTCACGATCTGACATTGGGGTGAGATTTAGTTGCCACATCAAATGGTCGTAAAGCGAGTCAGTTGCGGCACGACGGCTTTCGAAATCATTGTCTTCGTTGTCGTAATTGCTGGAGCTGCTGCTGGAGGACGATTGGTACACATCATCCCAGCTGGTGTCTACGGGCAAATCGCTTGGAATAGAATCGCTCCATTCACCTGCATCGGCGCTAAAGCCGTCGCCCTCACCGTACACATCGCTATCACCAAAGGACTCGGTTTCACTAAAGCTTTCGCTCTCGCCAAAACTGTCACTGCCTTCGGTATAACTACTGGTTTCACTGTAATTATCGGTAGTCGTTGAGAAGTTTTCGCTCGCGGTAAAGTCAGTGCCGTGGTCAGTGCCGGATTCAGCGGCGATTTCCAATTGGCGGGTGTAATCCGCTTTATCCAGCTCGCTGCCTTCGTATTCGTTGGTCGAACCGGGCGAATCGAAGACTTCCTCCACTTCCAGCATAGGATTGGATTCGAGTGCTTCCTGAATTTCTTGCTGCAGATCCAAAGTCGATAGTTGCAAGAGGCGAATGGCCTGTTGCAACTGGGGGGTCATGGTCAGCTGTTGACCGAGTTTGAGCTGGAGAGATTGCTTCATTGTGTGAGCGACAAACCCTTATAACGCAGGATGGAAAACATCAGATAAGTGGAGTTTAGTCAGGGTTTGGCGCGCAAGCAATACAGTTAAGCAAGCTTTGTGCCTAATGATCAAATAATGTTACTTGTCAAGTTGTTTGTGTGTTGCCTAAGGTGCTGCTGACGGGCGGTTGGTAACACCTGGAGTGACGGTTCGGTAGGTTGTTACAGACGGAAATGTTCACCCAGATAAACCTCGCGCACCTTGCTATTACTCAATACTGTTTCGGCGTTCCCTTCGGCAATAATGTGACCTTCGCTGACAATATAGGCGGTTTCGCAGATATCCAGTGTCTCGCGCACATTGTGGTCGGTTATCAATACCCNNCTCCACCCTTCGGCGTTCCCCACCCGATAGCGCCATACCCAGGCTGTCGCGGATATGGGTAATATGAAATTCGTTGAGCAGCGATTCCAGCTTTTCCTGACGTTGTGCACGATCAAAGTCGTTGCGTGTTTCAAGGATCGCCATAATGTTATCGGCGACGGTCAGCTTGCGAAAAATCGACGCTTCTTGCGGTAAGTAGCCAATGCCCGCGCGCGCGCGGCCATGAATCGGTAGTTGGGTAATATCGCGATCATCGATTAAAACGGTGCCGTTATCCGCGGGCACCAGCCCGGCAATCATATAAAAGCAGGTGGTTTTCCCCGCACCGTTAGGGCCTAGCAAACCGACAATACGGCCGCTTTCTACAGTAATTGAGACATCTATAACGACTTTGCGCTTTTTATAGCTTTTAGCGAGATGGCGTGCGTGCAAGCTGGACATAAGGGTTATTGCGCTGCTTCAGTTGATGATTGTGCTGCACTTGATGCGGCGGGCTGGTCGTTATCAAGCTCGGTTTTGGCTGCCTTTGGCGGAATGATAATTTCAATTCGTTGGCCATCACCCGATGCGCCATTATTGCCAGCAGCCTTCATTACTTCTTTGACAAGATCGTAATCGATGTGTGGGCCACTCATTACCGCGCCGTTTTGCTCGACCGATGCATCTTCAACCAGCAGTAGATGTTCATTGTTGGGGGTGTAAGTAATTTGTTTGGCCGCAGCGGTGACGACGCCTTGCTCCTTGTCCGGCTGCTGTTGAAAGCGTGCCGGGCTGCCGGTGGCGATCATTTTTTCAACGCTGCTGTCGGGGTTGGTGTGAATCACAATAGAGTCTGCGGTAATCATCAGCGAACCCTGCTGTATTTTGACTGCACCGGTATAAGTGGCGACACCATTTTTTTGGTCGACCGTTAAATTTTCTGCTGAGCCGCGAATGGTTTCGTTTTTGTCGCTGGGCAGAGCCAGAGTGACGGCGCTATGGGTGACAAAAAGTGCTGTCATTACCAGCGCGAATGGAGCTAGGGTAAAACGGAATTTAGCGGGGATCATAAACAGCCTTAACCTGGGACTTTAACTGAAGTCGACTTTGCGCGAGGTCGGCATCCATACCTACGGCATCTATCTGACCTCTAGCGCTGCGCATCTTAACAGCTTTGTCAGTTTCCGCGAATTGTTCACTGGCGCGCACGCGCAGTTCGCTAGTGGTGATTTGAATCAAGCCTTGGGTTGGCGTCTGCTGCTGGATTAACACATTGCCCAGCAGGCGCAGCAATTGGCCATTGGCTTCGCTGCGGCCGGTTTCGGCGCTGATCAACCAGGGTGCTGCGGATTCGGCGTCGTGAAACGCCATATTTGGGTGTTCGATCAGGGTGTAATCACTCTCTGAAGGGCCGTCGGGATTTGCTTGATAATGAGCGACTTGCGGTGTCTTTAAGTGGTAGTGCAGTTTGCCTTGCGCATCGAATTCCCGGGTTTCCACATCCTTCATATAAATTTGCGGAAAGCCGGTGAGGTCATATCCGTAACTCACCAGTTCGACTTTCGGTCGCAGCGAAAAGGCGAAAAAACAAAGTACCAAGGCAAAGGCTATCAGCCAAGGTATTGGCACATATTGGTGAATACCGTAGATGCGCTGCAAAATGTTCATCAACTAGCTTCATCCTTAATCGCCAAATAGGGCGCCAATGCAGCATCAAAGGTGCCTTGTGCCTGCATGATTAAATCGCAGGCGGCGCGCACCGCCCCTTCACCACCGCGCTCGCGACTTTGCCAATGCGCGCGCGCTGCGACACTCACATGGGCATTGGCGACGGTAAATGCGAGACCGACTCGGGTCATCACACTCAAGTCCGGCCAGTCATCACCCATAAACGCGATATCATTCAATGCGATTGGGTGTTCGTGCAATATTTCCTGTAACGCTTCCCATTTGTCCTCGCGACCCTGCACAAGAATGGTGATGCCCAAATCATTCGCGCGACGGGCAACCAGATTGCTGGTGCGGCCGGTGATGATACCCACTTTCACGCCGGTTTTTTGCAGGGTTTTAATACCTTGGCCATCAAGCGTACTGAAGGATTTAAATTCCTCGCCTTGATTGCCAAAGTAAAGGCGACCATCGGTGAGTACGCCGTCCACATCCAGCAATAAAAGTTTGATGCGTGAGGCGCGTTCGCGTAGTTCGGGATTCATTCGGTAATTCCGTTTTTAGATAATACCTGCGCGCAGCAGGTCATTGATTTTTACGACACCCACTAATGTCTTTTGTTCGTTGGTGACGAGTAATACGTTAATTTTTGCCTGCTCCATCAAGGCCAGGGCTTCAGCAGCTAGCGTATTTTCACGCAGCATTTTGGGGGTGGTGTTCATCAGTTCGCCCACTTTGGCGATGCGGATATCCACACCCTTGTCGATACTGCGGCGCAAGTCACCATCGGTAAAAATGCCGAGCAAATCGCCTGCCGCATTCATCACGGTGGTCATGCCAAACCCTTTTTCTGACATCACCATCAGTGCGTCCAGCATGTGAGTGTCTGGTGTGACGCGCGGAATATCGTCGCCGCTGTGCATTACATCGGCAACGCGCAATAACAGTTTGCGCCCGAGTGCACCCCCCGGATGGGAGAATGCAAAATCTTCCGCGGTAAAACCGCGCGCTTCGAGCAGCGCGATTGCCAAGGCATCGCCCATCACCAGAGTGGCGGTAGTACTTGAGGTGGGTGCGAGATCGAGCGGGCAGGCCTCGAATACAACACCGATATCGAGATTGACTTCAGCGACTTCGCCCAGTGTGGATTGCGCATTAGCGCTCATACTGATGATTTTTATTCCGGCGCGTTTGAGTAGCGGTAGCAGGGTGACAATTTCGCTCGACGTACCTGAATAAGAGATGGCGAGCAAAATATCGTTTTTGGTNNCATGGCTAGCTTCACCAGGGTGGACAAAAAAAGCGGGCGTGCCGGTGCTTGCCAGAGTCGCCGCTATTTTTTTACCGATGTGGCCTGATTTTCCCATGCCCGTCACTATCACTCGGCCGCTGCAGTTAAGGATGAGTTCGCAGGCGGCGGTAAATTGGCCATCGATACGCGCGCTCAACGCCGTTACCGCTTCGGCCTCCAGGCGGATGGTGCGCAAGGCAGAGCTGACATAGTCAAAAGCAGCCATAAAACACTTCCCAAATAACAATTTGCGCCAACGCTGGCGGTCTGAGGTGGGGCATTATAACGAGCATGCGCGGCAAGGCGAGGGATGTTTATGTCTTTTTTCCATGCGGCGAGTTATGGATGTCAGTTTCAAAATGATATAGTGCGCGCCGCAAACTGCTCGCCGCGTTTCCGGTTCAATAAGCCGCCACATCCAATAAGCAACTCATAAAGAATGGCACCATAAGGAATTCGCGCTGTCTGAGTTTCGGTACTTTTTATTAATTTAGAGGTTAGTCTGGTTGAATTAATTTAGTTCCCGTTAAGGCCAACCCTGACTTAATAGCCACACATCAATTAAATGGAAGGTTCTACGATGAAATATCTGCTCACCAAAGTCTCTGGTGTTGTTTTCGGTTTAACCATGCTGCTCAGCACCAGCGTTATGGCGCAAGCGCCCGCAGCAGCGGCAACCCAATCTCCCCAAGTGATTGTGGAATCCGTTGCGCAAAAATTATTCGATCTTGTAAAGGTCAAAAACGCTGAAAAAACCGCTGACGATGCCTACTACGCGCAAGTTGAAGGTGCGCTCAATGATGTGGTGAATTTCCCCTTCATTGCTGCCTCAGTTATGGGTAAAGCCTATAAAAAGGCCTCGCCTGCACAGCGTCAGGAGTTTCAAAAGGTCTTTAAAGACGGGATGGTAAAGTCACTTGCCAAAGGCGTATTGGGCTATGCAGACAGTAAAGTGACTATTGCCGGCGTCACTCAAGTCAATCCGACCCGTCACATTGTTAAGCAGGAAGTGGCGATTGAAGGTGCTACACACAAGTTGGATTACACCATGCGTAAGGAAAAAATCGGAGATTGGAAACTGATCAACGTCGTGCTCAATGGCGTTAATCTGGGGCAATCGTTTAGCGGCCAATTCAAAGCCAGCATGAAGAAACACAACAACAATATCGATAAAGTGATCGCTGACTGGCTCGCAGATGCTTAATCGCTTTCGAGACAGTTGAACATCTTGCAGAACCCCGGCCACGCGCCGGGGTTTTGCGTTTTAGGCCCGGTTTTATCTATTAGGGTTTATGGATGCGATATGGGCGACATTCCGGTAAACTGCGCGCCTTATTTACTTATCGCTATATTATGTCTGCGTTCGCAGCGGGCATAGCTGGCCTGACTTTCCTATCGAGTAACCTATGCAAGCTGAACAAATCAAAGCGCTGATCCAAAGCCAAATCCCCGATTGTGATGTGAAATCTGTAGAAGTAATGGGTGACCACATCGGCTTGGTTGTCGTTAGCTCTGCGTTCGCAGGTTTGACCCCCGTTAAAAAGCAGCAACTCGTGCTGTCTACCCTGACCGCGCAATTTGCTGACCGCAGTATTCATGCGGTGGATTACATCAAATCTTTTACGCCTGAGCAGTGGGTTCAGCAGCAACAACAGCAGTAATACCTTTATTTCGCAGACATTGGCATCAGCCAGGTCGGCATCTATTTTCTTTTTTGTATTCAGGGTTGTGATGGATAAGTTTTTGATTGCGAGCGGCGGGCCGCTCACGGGTGAATTGCGTATTTNNATTTCCGGTTCCAAAAATGCAGGTCTGCCATTATTGGCCGCTGCTATTTTGGCTGATGGCGAAGTGCGTTTAAGCAATGTTCCCCATTTAAAAGATATGACCACTATGGTGCAACTGCTGCGCACCTTGGGGTTGACGATTGAGATTCAGGGGGAGCACGTTGTTATCGTCGACCCTAATACCATCAGCTCCTACACTGCCTCCTACGAGCTGGTAAAAACCATGCNNGCGCGCTACGGCGAAGCCAATGTGTCTTTCCCCGGTGGATGTGCGATTGGTTCGCGCCCGGTGGATATTCATTTGCGCGGCCTGGAAGCTATGGGTGCAATCATCGAAATTGACGGTGGTTATATTCGCGCCCGCTCCAATGGTCGTCTGAAAGGCTGCCATTTCCTGATGG
>DQHS01000231.1:0-8014 GCA_003524365.1 Cellvibrio sp.
GCACCAGTGGTTGCTATGGGATCAACTTACGATGCCTCGGGGTTCGCCGTTACTCTGCCCGAATTCGTGTACTACATGCCCAGACGCAGCTCCCCGCGTTACATCATCGGCCATCAATCGCCCTTGTCCGTTAAAATTCGTACACTCGGACAAGAGCCCAGTTACGGCACATTGCAAGATATTTCAACTGGTGGCCTGCGGCTGATAGTCGCCGGAAACATGCTTCCCCACTTGCGCCACGGCGCGCTTTTACCGATGTGCGAAGTCGATATCAGCGATGAGTTACAAATCCGCTGCCGCGCGCGTATCTGTGCCTTTCGCATCGGTCGCAGCCCCTATCGCCACACCCAAATCAGCGTTGAATTTATTGACCTAGAGGAGGAAACCAGCGCTAAGCTCGCCCGATTTCTGCGCGATTCGCAACTCCGCCACGGCGATCTCTACGCCCCCCAGTCCATCAGGGCCCACGCCGCCTGAAGACTAAACAGCTATAAGGCCACTAGAGATTCGCCAATTTTGGTCTAGGCTTGAAGCACCAAGGTAGACGATCTGCTCATCCGTTTTTTGTATTGCGCAAAAAACGTTGCGTGAAAGATCAGGTTTTTGTCGCCATTTCAGGAATTTACTTATGCGCAACAATGGTCATGTCACTGGCAAAGAAGTACATCTCTCCACTCACGAAGAGATTGTCTCTTCTTCCAACCTGCGTGGTGACATCGAATTTTGCAATGAGACTTTTTGTCGCATTTCTGGTTATACCCGCGAAGAATTGCTCAACCAACCACACAATATTTTGCGTCACCCACAGATGCCGCCAGCGGCCTTCGGCATGCTCTGGGCTGCATTAAAAGCCGGCAAGCCGTGGATGGGAATAGTTAAAAACCGCTGCAAAAATGGTGATCATTATTGGGTTGATGCCTATGTCACTCCGCTAAAGGAAAAAGGCCAAATATACGGTTACGAGTCCGTGCGCGCAAAAGCTGATCCCAACTTGGTTCGCCGCGCGGAACTCGTCTACGAACGATTGAATCAAGGTAAACCACCCTGTTCAGCATTAGAGAAATTGTGGAGCCAATTTGGTAACACTGCGATTATTGTGCTGACTAGCTGGATATTGTTACTCGCCGCTACCGGTGTGTTTGCCACACTATCACTCACCTCAGTTATAGCAACTGCCGTTATCGCCGTTATCACCGGCAGTACTGCACAAATGTTGCAACAAAACCGTATCGCACAAGCGCTGCAAGAAGCGCACAGCACTATAAACGACCCGCTCGCTGCATATATTTATACTGGCCGCTGCGATGCCATGGGCGAAATTGAGCTGGCACAACACGCGATAAAATCACGCTTGCGCACAGCGCTCGGGCGCTTTGGTGAATCAGCCAAGGAGCTGCAACAAAAAGCAGGCGCCGCACACCACCACGCTCGTAAAACCTATGAAGGAATGAGCGCACAGCAGCATGAGACCGCCGGTGTTGCCACCGCTATGCAACAAATGGCGCTGGCCGTACAAGAAGTGGCGAGTGGCGCAAATAAAACGTCCATAGCAACTGGCGCAGCGATTGACGAAGTGGATAAAGGCAATCAAGTCATTGAAGGCGCGCGTCACGCGATTGATGACTTATCGCAAACTGTTGGCAGCCTTGGCAGCGTACTCAATAAATTAAGTGAAGACAGCAGCAAAATCGCCAATGTTGTGGATGTGATTCGCGCTATCGCTGAACAAACTAATTTACTCGCGCTTAATGCGGCGATTGAAGCCGCGCGCGCTGGTGAACAAGGGCGCGGTTTTGCGGTGGTGGCCGATGAAGTGCGCTCGCTCGCGCAGCGAACACAGGAATCTACCGGCGACATTCAACAAATTATTGGCAATTTGGGCAAAGCTACCGAAGACGCGAGCCTCAATATGAAAAACTGTTTGAATATGGCTGATCGCAGCGTGCATGAAATGAGCAACGTACGCACCGCACTGGATGCTATTTCACACTCAGTTAATACGATTGACCAAATGTCCCACCAAATTGCTACAGCAGCAGAAGAGCAATCTTCTATGGCATTGGAGATTGAACGCAACACCCAATCAATTGCGCGTATTTCAGATCAAACGCAGCAGGAAATCAGTATCGCCGATGGTCTCAACAGTGAAATGGATAAACTCTCGCATAAGCAGCTGGATTTGATCGTCAGATTTAATTAACACAAGCTCCAATTAGCAAAATTGATTCAGCTTTTTGTAAAAATTTTCGTTAAGCTTGGGGCTAGTCGTTAATTATTTTGTGCGAATGATGTGGAATTCTCATGATATATACCCAGGAAATTGCCAACCATGATTTATTGCGCCTGGATCGCGCTCATGTGTGGCACCCCTACACCTCGTTTACCCAACCCGGCATGATCACGGCGGTGAGCCATGCACAAGGAGTTGAACTGCATTTGGCCGATGGCCGCGTGTTGATTGATGGCATGTCTTCCTGGTGGAGTACATTACACGGTTACAATCACCCGGTTTTAAATCAAGCAGTGATTGATCAAGTGGGCAAGATGGCGCATGTGATGTTTGCCGGTATCACCCACGAACCTGCGGTAAAACTCGCTAGCACCCTCGCCAAAATCACGCCTGAAGGCTTAAACAAAGTTTTCTTTTCCGATTCAGGTTCGGTTGCCGTTGAAGTTGCGCTTAAAATGGCTATTCAATTTTGGCACTCGCAAGGTCAGGCACAACGCACGATGTTTTTAACATTGAAGCGCGGATACCACGGCGATACCTTCGGCGCCATGTCAGTATGCGATCCTCATTCCGGGATGCATCATTTATTTCACCATTCACTCTCGCATCACTTGTTTGCCGATGCACCACCCTGTGGTTTTGACGAGCCCTTTCAAGAATCTCATATCGCTAAATTTGCACAGATGATTCAACAGCATCGCCAAAAAATTGCTGCCGTTATTCTCGAACCGATTGTTCAAGGTGCAGGAGGGATGCGGTTTTATTCGCCCGACTATTTACGACGCGTGCGTGAGCTTTGTGACAGAAATGAAATATTATTGATTGCCGATGAAGTTGCCACCGGTTTTGGCCGCACCGGAAAATTATTTGCTTGCGAGCATGCGGGTATTAGCCCCGATATTTTGTGTATTGGTAAAGCCCTCACAGCTGGCTACATCACCCTTGCGGCAACGCTCTGCAACGATAAGGTCAGCAACGGTATCTGCAAAGGAGAGAATGGCATTTTTATGCATGGCCCTACTTATATGGCCAACCCACTCGCCTGTGCCGTCGCCAATGCCAGTATCGATTTACTACTCAACTCCGATTGGCAAACTACCGTAGCCAGTATCGGCCAACAAATGCGCGAAGAATTAGCACCCTGCAAGGACTTCTCTTACGTTAGCGATGTCCGGGTTCTGGGCGCGATGGGTGTTGTCGAGCTGGAAAATGCAGTTGATGCCAGCAAATTAATGCCGCTATTTGTAGAGTTGGGGGTGTGGATACGCCCATTCGGCAATATTATTTATTTAATGCCACCATTTATTATCAGCACAGATGAGTTGAGCAAATTGACATCAGCGGTGTTAAAAGTGGTCGCAACCCTCGCCAAGTGAATTTCCCATAACCAAAAAAATCCCCGCCGTTTGCACCTGCGGGGATTTTTCGTCTCATGAAACAAAAACTATTTTATTTTGCGAATCCCGACGGCCTCACGCACTTTTTCCAGTAGCGGCTGACTGTAAGCACGTGCTTTTGCCGCACCCTTTTGCAACACATCTTCAATGTGCGCGGGGTTTGCTAGTAGGGAGTCATACTTATCCCGCGCCTCGGCTAACTGGCCGTTAATTAATTCAAATAACTGACGCTTTGCTTCGCCCCAAGCAATACCTTCAGCGAATTGCTGGCGCATTTGTGCAGATTGGTCTGCGGTGGCGAACGCCTGCCAGATTTGAAATACCGGTGACGTATCTGGATCTTTCGCCTGACCTGGCTCCAATAAATTGGTAAGAATTTTATTGATCGATTTTTTCAGTTGTTTTTCGGGCAAAAATAATGGAATGGTATTGCCGTAACTTTTACTCATTTTGCGACCATCCAACCCCTGCAATACCGCATTTACATTGTCGTCGACTTGCGCTTCCGGTAATACAAAGTGTTCGCCGTAGTGATGATTAAAACGCGCTGCTATATCGCGCGCCATTTCAATATGTTGAATCTGATCGCGACCAACAGGCACTTTGTTGGCATTGAACATTAAAATATCAGCGGCCATTAAAATCGGGTAGGAATACAACCCCATTGTGATGCCGTAATCCGTATCTTCACCGGCTTCAAGATTGGCATCGACCGAGGCTTTGTACGCATGAGCGCGATTCATCAACCCTTTGGCGGCCATGCAGGTAAGCATCCAGCATAATTCGGGAATTTCTGGCACATCGGATTGGCGATAGAAAATCGCGTTGTCGGTATCCAAACCCAAGGCGAGCCAAGTGGCGGCAATTTCACGGGTGGATTGATGAACCAGATCCGGGTCCTGACATTTAATCAGTGCGTGAAAATCCGCCAAAAAATAAAAGGATTGTACGTTTGCACTTTGGCTCGCCTGAATTGCCGGGCGAATGGCGCCAACGTAATTGCCAAGATGGGGAGTACCTGTGGTGGTAATGCCGGTTAAAACGCGTTGTTTGCTCATGATGCCCTATCTGTATCGATGGATAGCCAGTGGTGTGGCGATAAAATCAGGGCGCCATCATACAGGCAAGCTGCAAAAATTTGCAGCTTGCCTGTGCCAGCATCATAAACCCGAGTAGTAACGCGCAGAGTCGCGCAGGATGCAGCTATCAAATCCAGCTTGAGTTAGCAGGTGCGAGGCTACGTCGCAACGGCGGCCGGAATCGTCGGTGACGACATAAGTCACGGTATCATCGAGATTTTTAAGATTATTACGCAGTTGGTTAAGCGGAATATTACGACTGTCTGGTACGGCTTGAGCGCGGCGCTCAAGCGGCAGACGCACATCGAGGATTTGGTATGCGGGCAAATCAGCCGCGCGCGCTTTCAGATCTTCGGCACTCACATATTTAAGCACCGGCTCCTGCAGTAACTCGCGGAAGTCTTCTTTGTCCAAACGCATGACTTTGCCGGGAGTGATCATTTTTACCGTTGCGTTACGTGTGGTATCCCCCACCAACGCCTCCTCGCCGAAATAATGACCAGGGCGCAATGCTGCCAAAATTTTGCCAGCGGTGTCCATTACCATTGCACTGCCTGATTCCAGAACATAAAAGTAGTCCCCGCGCTCGCCCTGCCGAATGACCACCTCATCCGCCAATACTTTTTGCGCTTTAAAACGAATAAACAGCTGACGAATATTGGCGGGCGGCAAGCGGCTGAAAAGGGGCGATTGCAGCAGAGACGACATCCAATCGCTATCGTCGTGCAGGCTCACACCTGAGAGGTCGGCCTCTTCATCGCTGGATTCACTCCAAGCGAGCACGAGATCGAGGAAATCGCTATCGACCGATAAGAGGGTTACATCGGATTTAGCGACAGCTGATACTTGCGTTGGCTGGGTAATATTAAGCGGTGAGCGACGGGATTCACTGGCAGGATTAATGGTGCTCACCTGAAAACCAGAATCGATCAGATCTACAGTACCGCTAACCAAATACACTTTTTCCGGAAACGGACGCCCACGCTTGAAAATGATCGCTCCCTTCGCAATTTCACGCAGCGAAGCCTTTTCGGCAACCTGAATCAGGTATTCGTGATTGAGGGTATTAAAAGGCGCAAAAGACGCTAATACATCAAGGCTAATCGCCATTTTCAGCTCCGCAAACTCTAATCAGGATCATTCAACACTAATCACAATGGCTAAACTCTGATACTTGATAAAATAATAAAAGGCCTTTTATCAGAGAAATATGCGCCAGTATAAACAGCCAGTGCGTTCAGGGGTCAGGCTTGTCGTCAGTATTAGCACTAGGTCACAGCTGGATTGCGAGCGGCTGCACTTTCATCACAATAATACAACCGCTCGGCTAAAAAGACTTGATCAAAATATCGGCACGGCAATTAGCTGCGGGAGACTAACGCGATCGGGGCCTTGCGGTAGCAAAAAAATTCAACCACAGCCTTGTAGAGATACCAACCATCGCGGGCGCCTGCCAACTCGCGGATGGAGTGCATGGCAAAGGTCGGTGATCCCACATCGATAGTTTTTATCCCCACTTCTGACGCGACAACAGGACCAATGGTACTGCCGCAGCCCATATCGGTTCGCGTCACAAAGGTTTGTACCGGCACTTCAGCTTGTTCGCACAGTAGACGAAAGAACGCGCTGGTTTCGCTGGTAGTCGCGTAGCGCTGGTTGGCATTGACCTTGATCACCGGGCCGCGATTCAACAGCGGGCCATGGTTTTCATCGTGACGATCCATAAAGTTGGGATGAATGCCGTGGGCGTTGTCGGCCGAAATCATCATCGAGCGCTCAATCACGCGCACGCGCGATTCTCCATCGGGTATCAACCGCTCAAGAAACTGTTGCAGCATCGGGCCCTTGGCACCACAACAGGAAGCACTGCCAACTTCTTCATGGTCAGTGCAAATCAGCAGACTGGATACTTGATCATCCGCTTCAAGAAGTGCTTGTAAGCCTATGAAGCAGCTCAATAAATTATCAAGCCTGGCACTGGCGATAAAATCTTGCTCCAAGCCGATCATAGCTGGAGCTTGGGTGTCGTAAAGGCTGATTTCATAATCCAGGACTTGTTTAATCGCAAGCTGTGGTTGCTGCCGCAATAGCTCGGCATGCAACAGCCCACGAAAATCGGGTAACGCGGCATCTTCAGCAGGCAGTTGGAGCAAGAGAGGGACTATATCCTTCTGCGAATTAATCGAGCGGGAATTATTGGCCTCGCGATCCAAATGTATAGCTAAGCTCGGCACCACCGCCACCGGAAGCTCGAAATCAACCAGTGCGCTGGCGACTTGATCTGTTTCATCACGGTAAGTAACCCGGCCAGCCATCGACAAATCGCGGTCATACCAGGGGGCCAACAGCGCGCCGCCGTAAACCTCTACACCCAGCTGAAAGTAACCACGCCGATTAAGCTCGGGGCGCGGTTTAACTTTCAGACACGGGCTATCGGTATGTGCCCCCAATAAACGGATGCCCGAATCCAGCAACGGCGACTTGCCGTACACAAAGGCAATAATCGACGAATCATTGCGCGTTACAAGATAGCGATTGCCCGGCTCCAGCTGCCAAATATCACCTTCATACAGCGGGATAAAACCGGCAGCTAATAATCGGGCGGCAATATTTCGGGTGGCGTGAAAGGGTGTGGGCGATATGCGCAGGAAATCGAGCAAACCGGTGTTGAAATCAACCATCGAACAGGAGGCAACCATAAAAAAACTCACCAAAATCTAGTTGGGATTACGAATACGTTGGCGCTTTTGCCAGGAGATAGTATCGCGCAAATACACTGGTTGGGCGTCGAGCACATCAATTGCGCCGCCCGCAGCCCAGACTTGTGCGGCGATCAAGGCCATATCTTCAGCTTTTGGCTGGACATCTAAAACTATAGTGGACACTGCCAACGATTGCATCGCCGGATAATGCCAGCCAGGACCAACTGCAATAAATTGCCCCGAGAGCGATTGCACAACATGCTGCGTAGACAACAACTCAGGCTTCATTACAAACTCATCGCTTAGTGCCGAGACAAAGTCTCCCACACGACCAAATAACCCCCAGTAAACCTCGTCCATACGCGCGTCCAGGGATACTAACACCGGATGAGTAACATCGGGATTGGCGCGGTAATAGCCCAAGGCCATCGCTTTGAGGGTGGATACCGGAATCACCGGCAGCTGCGCGCCAAACGCCAAGCCCTGCACTATTCCCATACAGATTCGCAAACCGGTGAAAGAACCCGGCCCACGACCAAAAGCAATTGCATCCAGATCCTGCAAGGTTAGATTATTGGTTTGCAGCAACTCATCAACCATAGGCGA
>DQHS01000231.1:8043-8320 GCA_003524365.1 Cellvibrio sp.
GAATCGACGCTGCCAATACCACTTATACGGGTATATTGAGGCACCTTGGTTGTTGCTGATGCGGACAAACCTTGGTAGAAACCAACCAATGGCTCGGTTTGGTCGTGATACACGCCTAAACGTTTACGCACAGTTTCTTCGGTATCGTCAGGACGTTGGATCAAGGGTTCGCCAGTCAGATCATCATGACCAGCCACTTTCGGCGCATTGTGAATAACGTGATACACACGACCAGAGGCTTCATGTACACGGCGACCGCTAAGACGGGAGACGATTT
>DQHS01000340.1:0-5522 GCA_003524365.1 Cellvibrio sp.
TGATTTCGATTTCCAGCGCTTCGCGTGAGCGACGCACTAAAATTCCCTGCGCTTCGAGTGGGCGAATTAACTGCAAAATGCCGGCGACATCATCAATGCTTGCGGTGCGCAATTGTTCGTATTGGCCGGAGTAAATCATGGTGCCCAAACCATCGCGCGTAAATAATTCGGTGAGTAACGCGCCGTCGGTTTCGTAACTGATTAATTGCGCGCGTTGCACTCCTTGCAAACAACTTAAATAACAGGCACTCACGGCTTGCTGCAAATCAAAACTGATTTTGTTGCCGTTTTCGGTCAGATAATTTTTGCATTCCGGCAGCGAGAGCTGGCGAATTAAATTGCCTTCGCTATCACTCAAACCATTGCCTGCGACAAAGGCCAATAATTTATCCGCTTTGATTGCGCCAGCAACATGGGTGGCGACATCGCTGAACGTTAAATTAAAAATTTCTCCAGTCGGCGAGTAAGCTAACGGGGATAGCAAAACTACCGCGCCTGAATCTAGCGCCGCATTGAGTGACCGCGTGTTTACTTTGCGGACTTTTCCTGTGTGTTGCAAATCCACGCCATCTATCACGCCGTAGGGCATGGCTACTACAAAGTTGCCGCTGATGACTTGCATGTCGGCATCATGCATCGGCGAGTTGGGCAAACTGGTGGAAAGCGCCGCTTCCACAATGGTGCGCGCTTCACCAATTGCCTGAATCACCAGACGCAAACTTTCGCTGTCGGTGATGCGCAAATGATTGTGGAAGTTGCTGAAAGTATCGGCGACCTGCAAGCGATCATCAATTTGCGGGCGGGCGCCGTGCACTAATACCAAACGCACATCGAGGCTGCACAGCAGTGCAATATCGTGCACGATGTTGTGAAAATTGGTGTGAGTGATGGCTTCGCCAGGCAGCATCACGACAAAGGTTTTGTCGCTGTGTCTGTTGATGTAGGGCGTCGAATGACGAAACCATTTTACGTAGTCTTGAGTGTTCGCAGGCACGATGCTTCTCTTGTGAAAAAATGTCTTGTTAAAAAGGTTTTTTAAAAATGATTTTTGGTGCGCTAAAAAACTACAAACAAAATTTCTCGATTAAACCGCGCACAATCTTTACCGCCGGTTCAATCTGGTTAAGCGGAATAAATTCATCGGGTTGATGCGCCTGATTAATTGAACCTGGCCCCATCACCACCGTTTGCATTCCCAGTTGCTGCATAAACGGTGCTTCGGTGGCGAAGGCAACGCTTTCGGAATGATTGCCGGTCAATTGCTCGCATAATTTTACCAATTCACTGTGCTCATCTTCACCAAAGGGATCAACGCCTTCAAATAGCGATGATAAAACAATATCGGTGCCACTACGCTCGGCGATGGGTGTGAGCCGCTGCTGGATTGCCGCGCGGATTTCATCGTTATCCATACCGGGAAGTAAACGCAAATCAAAATGCAATTCGCAGGCACCACAGATGCGGTTGGCGCCGTCGCCGCCGTGGATGCAGCCCAAGTTAAGCGTGGGTGTTTGCACCGCAAATCCGGTGTTGCGATATCTGAGTTGCAATTCGCTGCGCAGGTTGATGAGTTCGTTCATCACCTGATTCATCGCCTCCAGCGCATTTTTACCCAGCGCTGGATTGGATGAGTGGCCACTCTGGCCGCGCACGCGCACCGCTTCCATCATGATGCCTTTGTGCATGCGAATTGGTACTAACTCCGTTGGTTCGCCAATTACTGCATAGCGTGGTGTGGCGCCGGGAATTCCAGTACGGGCGAGGGCACGGGCGCCGCTCATGCTGCTCTCTTCATCGGCAGTGGCGAGTACAATCAATGGATGTTTAAACGTTTGGCCGACATAAGGCTTTACCGCTTCGATAATAACCGGGAAAAACCCTTTCATATCGGTCGCACCCAAGCCGTAAAGCTTGCCGTCTTTCTCGGTGAGTGAGAAGGGGTCGGATTGCCAGCGGTCAGCGTCGTAGGGAACCGTATCGCTGTGGCCTGCCAATACCAGTCCGCCATCGCCGCTGCCGAATGTAGCGATTAAATTGGCTTTGCCCGACTGTACGAGCGGCATCACCTCAGTACTAAATCCCAAATCGGCAAAACAATTGGCAAGATAATCAATCACCGCGCGGTTACTCATATCCCATTCGGGCACGGCGCAACTTACCGATGGCAGTGCGACCAAATTTTGCAGGTGATCCTGATAACGTTTGAAATCAACATTCATCTTGTGGGGCTCAATAAATGACTCAGCAGAAACTATCGGGTTGTTATCGGTGATTGCACTGGAAAATGCAAGCGCAGCCAATCCTGCGCGCAAAAAAAGCCCGAGGCGGATGTCCGGCTCGGGCTTTTTCGTGCTTGACATGTAAGCTTAGCTAAACACGCCTTTGAAAAAGAAGAAGAACAAAATTGACAGACCGGCACCGGCGGGCAGGGTGATAACCCAGGACGCAAAGATTCCGCCGATCACTCGCAGATTAAGTGCTCCAATACCACGCGCCAGACCAACTCCCAATACCGCACCGACCAAGGTGTGCGTAGTAGAGATAGGCAAACCAATACCTGAGGCGATTACCACAGTGGCAGCGGCAGCCATCTCGGCAGCAAAACCGCGGCTTGGAGTCAGTTCGGTGATTTTCTTGCCGATGGTGATCATCACTTTGTAGCCATAAGTCGCAAGGCCAACGACTATCCCGACACCGCCGAGCAACAATATCCAGGGGGAAACAGCCGCTTTGGCGCCGACTTCACCAGATTGAATCACGCTGATTACGGCGGCCATAGGGCCGACGGCGTTGGCAACATCATTTGAGCCGTGGGCGAAGGCCATTGAGCAGGCGGTAAAAATCATCAATACACCGAATACACGCTCAACACTGGAGAAACGGTTGTTTTTGTCCGCAGCGGCATCTTGAGTGATACGGCTGAGTAAGTAGGTGCCGATACCTGCGACGATTAAACCAATTAGCGCGGCGATCATCACCGACTGCATAAAGCTAAAGTCGAGCTGATGTTCTTTAAGGACGTATTTCAGGCCTTTCAGGATGGTCACCATCGACAGGAAGAAGCCGACCGCAAACATATAAAAAGGGATGTAGCGTTTGGCATTGGCGAAGGGGTCTTCAGTATCCAGAATCAGGTATTGCACTGAGCGGAAGATCCAAAATGAGAGAATACCGGCGACCAGTGGTGAGGTGACCCAGCTGCCCACAATTCCCCAAACTTGTCCCCACTGTACCGCATCGACGGAAATGCCCACGGCCGCAAAGCCGATAATCGCCCCAACAATGGAGTGAGTGGTCGATACCGGCCAACCCAGGATACTGGCGATCAGCAGCCAGGAACCGGCGGCCAGCAATGACGAGAGCATCCCAAAGACAAATAAATCCGGGTGATTGGTCATCACTGATACATCGACAATCCCGCTGCGGATAGTCTCGGTAACTTCGCCACCGGCAAGATAGGCGCCAGCAAATTCAAATACCATGGCGATACAAATCGCCTGCTTCATGGTCAATGCGCGCGAGCCGACTGAGGTGCCCATGGCGTTGGATACATCGTTCGCACCAATACCCCACGCCATAAACAGACCGAAGACGCAGGCCAATACAAACAGCACCTGGCCGTATTCAGCAAATAAAGTCATTCTGGATTCCCCACGTTAAACAGGATTAATGCGCAAGCAGCAGTTGTAAACGGCCGCCCACGTCATGAGCACGGTTGGCGATATCACCTACCCAATCGATAATGTTATAGAGGAACATCACGTCTACTGGTGGCAACTGGGCCTCCAGCGCAAACAGCGATGTGCGCACGCCGATTTCCAAGTGGTCGGCTTTCTCCTCCAGTACATCCAGCTCCTTGATCATGTTTTCAACGACAGTCAGCTCGCGCCCGCTAAAGCCGGTTTCGAGCAGTTCATCGAGTTCGTTGATAGCGGTGAGGGCTTGTTCGGCGGCGGCAACACTGGCGCGAACAAACTCATTCATTTGGTCTTTCATGCTCGATGGGATGGTCATGCGACGGCCCATGATGATGCCGGCGATGTCTTTGGCGCGGTTGGGGATGCGGTCCTGCATAGTCAGCAGTTCCAGCAAGTCAGTGCGCGGTACGGGCAAAAACAGGCTTTTGGGCAGGTGCAGGCGCAGCTGCTTTTTGATTTCGTCTGCTTCATTTTCATACTGGACGACGCGCTGCTGAATCTCGCTGGCGCGAGTCCAGTCATCGCTAGTGACGGCTTCGAAGAAACTGGTCAGCTCGGTAGCCGCTTTAACGGCCAGCGCCATATGTTCTTGCATGGGTTTAATGGGTGAGCGGCCAAACAGGTTTGACAGGTTAGCAAAAGGCATGAACTACCCCTCCGAGTGAAAGTGCGCGCAGTATAGAAAGATCGGCCATCAGGGTCACGCTGATTTATGACATTTTTAAGTCATTTTTATGACGATTTTCGGTGGATCAGCTGCGCTAAGTGACTGATCAGCACTTGTGACTAGCCTAGACCCTGCAGGTGAAAGCGCCAGCCTGCGCGCTATTGGGCAGACGCTCGACCCCGGAGGCGCTACAATCACTCGATCTTCTTTACACATAGACAGGAATAATAAGATGGCGCAGGTGTTGGATCGGGTATTGGATTTGCGCGGTTTGATTCAGGATTTGGTCGCCGATGGGCGCATGAAACAGGCGGATGCCAATGTGCTGCTCGGCGCCTCGCGCAGCCGCGAACAGGCGATTATGCACCCGCTCGCTTACATCGCCACCCAAAATTTGGACGATGTACAGCGCCCCGGTAAAACCCTCGATGGCGACACGCTTACGCAATGGCTCGCCACCAAAGCGCATCTACCCTTGTTCCATATCGATGCGATGAAAATCGACGTTGCCAAGTGTACCGAGGTGATGAGTTACGCCTTCGCCAAACGCCACGGTATTCTCTGCGTCAAAGTCGAATCCGATCACGTCGTCATCGCCTGCACCCAGCCGTTTATGGCGGGCTGGGAGCCGCAAGTGGAACACGTGGCGCGCCGTACGGTTAAACGGGTGGTTGCTAACCCGGCCGATATCGAACGCTTTATGGTGGAGTTTTACACCCTCGCGCGCTCAGTCTCCGGCGCCAGTGGTGCAACCGCAGCTTCCGCGATTACCAACTTCGAGCAGCTGGTTGAACTCGGCAAAGCCAGCGACCCGGATGCGAATGACCAGCATATCGTCAAGATTGTGGACTGGCTGCTGCAGTACGCCTACGACCAGCGCGCTTCGGATATCCACATAGAACCGCGTAGGGAAGTGGGGCGCATCCGCTTCCGCATCGATGGTGTTTTACATTACGTTTACGAGTTGCCCGCCAATGTGTCCACCGCCGTGACCAGCCGTTTCAAAGTGCTAGCCCGTATGGATATCGCCGAAAAGCGCAAGCCACAGGATGGTCGGATCAAAACCCGGCGCAGCGACGGCAGTGAAATCGAACTGCGTATGTCCACCTTGCCTACCGCCTTTGGCGAAAAACTGGTGATGCGGATTTTCGATCCTG
>DQHS01000340.1:5570-15226 GCA_003524365.1 Cellvibrio sp.
GGCAAGACCCCGACATCATCATGGTGGGCGAGATCCGCGATCTGGAAACCGCGCAGATGGCAGTACAGGCCGCGCTCACCGGTCACTTGGTGCTCTCGACAGTACACACCAACGATGCGCCCTCAACAGTCGCCCGCCTGCTCGATCTGGGCATTCCCTCCTATCTTATTAACGCCACTTTACTTGGGGTAATGGCGCAGCGCTTGGTGCGCACACTTTGCCCGCATTGCAAAGAAGAGGGGCAAATTACCAGCGAACACTGGCAAGAATTGGTCGCGCCCTGGAAAGTGAGTGTGCCAGCCAAAGTCTATCGCCCGGTCGGTTGCCTTGAGTGCCGTAATACTGGTTATTTGGGGCGTCAGGGCTTGTATGAAATTCTCACCTTGTCGGAAAACCTCAAGGAAAAAGTGATTCCCGACTGCAACCTGCAGGACTTGCGCCGTTTGGCGATGAAAGAAGGCATGCGCACCTTGCGTTTATCCGGTGCCCAAAAAGTCGCCGCCGGTTTGACGACAATGGAAGAGGTGCTGCGTGTGGCGCCACCACCGGAGAAGGCGGGTTAAATAATTGACTGACCCAATAAAAAATGGCGACCCTCAGTCGCCATTTTTAATGTCTATCTACAAACGCTGGTAGTGGTTATGAGGAGGGGTAAATCACTCTAGTTCGTTTCCCAAGGTTGGTTGATCGGGTTAGTTAAATCGCGGCTACCGTGCACAACGGCAAGTACATCAATTCGCTGTTCGTCAACAATCCAGTAGATTGTGCGATACCCCTGAAATATCACTTCGCGGAGATGGTCTTGTTTGGCTTCTGGCACAATGCGCCCACTCAGGGGGAATTGCTCAAGCCGAGTAACTGAGTCAATAATTTGCTGCACAAAACTGTTGGCATAGAACTGTGAATCGCGAGCAATAAATTCATGCACTCCATCCAAATCTTCAAGTGCAGGGTCAGTCCAATTAACGAGTATGGTCAAGGTAGCGCTTCCTTACCTCGCTGTGAGGCGTAACACGGCCTTCGCGGGAAGCTTGCATGCCACGCTCAATCTTTTGTTTTACATAGATCTCATACATCACATCGTTTAGGGTGGCGTGATCGGGTAGATGATCCAGTAGTTCGCGCACTTGTTCTTTAGTGGTTTGCATGGGCATTCACTCACGAGGTTGTTCGTTGTGTAAGTTGAGCATGTTCAACGTTTTTGCGCTAGCCCTGTTTGAGCGTAGCTTGCGTGTTGCTTAGAACAACAACTTAATCCCCACAAACACCAGCATAATCGCCAGCGCCGGGCGCAAGTAGTGGTCTGCCACGCGATGAGCCAGGTGGCTGCCGAGGTAAATGCCTGGCAGTGAACCTATCAGCAAATTCACGAGTAGCCCCCAATCCACATTGCCTAAACCGGCGTGTCCCATACCGGCGACTAAGGTGAGCGGCACCGCATGGGCGATTTCAGTCCCTACCAAACGCACGGTTGGCAGCAGCGGATAGAGCATAAACAGCGCGACTGTGCCCAGTGCACCTGCGCCGATAGAGGTGATGGTGACTACCGAGCCGAGCACGGCGCCAGTGGCGACGGTGGAGATCATCTGCTCGCGGCGGCTCATGCGGGTAATCCAGCTGTTGTTTCTCTGGCTGTAATCAAAAATCTTGCGCTTGAACAAAATCGCCACGGCCGTGAGGATCAAGGCGTACCCGAGTGTCGTTCTGATAATGCTGTTGAGGGTGTCGGTATCCACACTCAGGCTGTGCAGCGCCCACAGGGTCAAACCTGCGGCGGGCAGGCTGCCGAGCGCCAGTTCGCCGGTAATTTTCCAATCGATATTCTTCTTTTTGTGGTGGACGTGAATACCGCCCGCTTTGGTGATGGCCGCGTAGAGCAGATCAGTGCCCACAGCATTGGCGGGGCTTACGCCGAAATAGAGCAGAATCGGTGTCATCAATGAACCGCCACCAACGCCGGTCATGCCGACGATAAACCCCACCACCAGTCCGGCGATTACGTAGCTAATGTGAAAATCCATAAAATTCCGCCAAGCTGTTCAATTTTGAACAGTCTGCTTCGCCAAAGTGTTGATAAATAAACAGGTCGCGCAGGCTAACAGCCAGATGGGGGGATGGCTAATGCTTATTAGTTAGATGCTTATAACCGATGGTGCTACCGCAACTCGATTGCGGCCCTCGGTTTTAGCTTGGTAAGGCACGTGATCGACTCGCTCCATGAGTGTTTCCAAGCTGTCGTCGGCTTGAATCTGGGAGGCACCACGATTCCCTGAACGGCTGCGACGGCAATGGGTACGATCTTACAGCAAGCCATTCACATTCGTCGTGGGATGCATCTTTTGCACCTCGCTCACCGTATTTTGCAAAAACTGGTCTGCTCTAATCGGCCCCAAATATTCGCAAAGCCCCACGTAAGCGAGGTTGATTACCTGTTGCATGGTGTTGATGTTGGGAGTGGTGCCGGTGAGCGGCGTCATCTGGTTCAGCCAGCCTTGGAACGCCCATCGCTCTTGGGTAAGCAGCGGGATTTTTTCGAGGTTTTCCAGCACGTACAACCGGATACGTGTCGATGCGTCGCCACCGGGTGCGTCGATAAGTTGTTCAACCAGGTCCATAAACATCAAGAGTATGGGCGAACTTGTGGTTTTGTTAGCGTGTGTCGCTGGCGTGATTGATCGGGGCGAATAACTGGTAGGTGTGCGGCTCTGGCGATCATCCTGCAGCGACGAAAAAGCGCTCACTAGAGCCTGCAGCATACGCGAGCGCATATGGGCGATTTCAAGATCGCTGCACAACTCGCGCAGATAATGTTGCAACGCAAACGTAGGTTTATGGGCGTATTTTTCGTCCCACAGAATTAATGCGTTGGCGAGCGTTTTGCCGTGAATAAACGGCATTAGCGCTTCTTCAACTGCTTTACGCTTTTGGCTTGGATTCACTCTGTAGCCTCGTTCCAATTATAAAATTATCGCTGGGAATGCAATGAATCTGCGTTGAGGGCGCGCGTATCCTGAAATTCCGGATAGCCAATTTCAGCGTGCTCGGTAAAATCCAAACCGCGTTGTTCGTGCAATGTGCTGGCACGCATGCCAATAATTTTATCAATCACGAAGTAGCAAGGCAGTGCGACCCCAAAGCCCCAGGCAAAAGCAACCAATACCCCCAAGCCTTGAATGCTAAAACGTTCGATGCTGAATAAATCCCCCGCGAAAAAAATGCCTGCGGCGAGAGTGCCCCAAGCGCCACAAAAACCGTGCACACTCACCGCATCCACAACGTCATCAATTTTAAAACTGGCGATAAACTTGGGCGCGATATAGGTAATAGTTCCGGCGATGAATCCGGTCAGCAGCGCAAATTGCGGGTCCATGGTGGCACATCCGGCAGTGATTCCCACCAGGCCGCCAAGGCTACCGTTTACCGTGCCGGTTAATAAAATAGGTTGTTTGAATAATTTGGTGGTAAGCATATAACCCAGCGCACCAGTGCAAGCAGCGAGATGGGTGTTGAGTGCAATTTTGCCGATGTCGATATTTGCCGCAAGTGTTGAACCTGCATTAAATCCAAACCAGCCGAACCACAAAATAAATCCCCCTAATGCCACCATACTTAAGTTGTGGCCGGGAATTGTGCGCGATTCGCCGCTCGCGGAAAATCGACCCAGACGCGGCCCGAGTACAATAATTCCAGCGAGCGCCACCCAACCACCAATTGAATGCACGACGGTTGAACCGGCAAAATCGATAAAGCCCAAATCTTTTAACCAGCCATTGCCACCGTGCGCGCTGCCCCAAGCCCAACTGCCAAACACGGGATAAATCAATCCAGCGATTACGCAGGCGCCGATTAAATACGCATGAAAGTGCACGCGCTCGGCCATGGCACCACTCGCGATGGTAGTGGTGGTTGCGGCAAACATCATTTGGAAAAAGATAAATGTCCAATCCCATCCGGCAAGATCATTTGGAAAAAAATGGCTCTCGCCAAACCAACCTGTCTCATTAATGCCGAACATCAAGCCGTAACCCAACGCCCAAAAAATTACGCTGCAAACACACACATCCATGTAATTTTTCATAATCACATTCACGGAATTTTTTGCGCGTGACATGCCGCTTTCCACCAGCGCAAAACCCGCTTGCATCAAAAATACCAGCACACCAGTGATCACCACCCAGCTGTTATTTAATGAGGTAGTTACATCCATAATGCTGGGTTCCGCTGCAAAACAGTTTGCGCCGAACAACATTGCACACATACCAATCGCTAGAAAATGTAGTCGCATAGCCAGTACCCGCAATGAGAATGAATGTGGTTTTGCAACTCATGTGCCATCGCCGAAAAAGGTGTGACCTTGGCGGAATTCGCGCGTTTTAGTGTTGGGGAAATAACATGGGCGCACTGATGTTGTGCGCAAACGAATTAGTGGATCGAAAATGCGCACGAAAAAGTGATTTTTTACGTGTCGTTTATGTGCCTCATATTGTTTGGTTTTAAGCGGGATTGATGCTGATAAACAAAGTGTTAGCGTGTTAGCAATCACTAAAAGATTGCTATACCAATCCTGTGCAGATTAGGCGAATAGCCCAAACAGAGTGCAACACCGGAAAATTGCACTCAATTGGATGGGGATGGGTAGGTTAAAGGGAATGGGTGTTGCAGGTCTTACCGACTAGATGTTTGTCCCGCTCCAGCAATTCAGTGAGGTTGTCAGTCTCCATGGCGCCATCAATTAAAATTTCTTCTACAGTTTCCTCCTGCGTGCGCAGGATTCCGATCTGGGTAAACATCAGCGCGTCTCTAGTCGGCAAATTTTTGAAATAGTTTTTGCCCATATGTTTGCCGTTTACCCACACTTCTGCAGAGCCCAATTTCGGATCAGTCGACCAGCGGATGTGCATTGCAACGCGATGCCATTGCCCAGGTGCAGCCCCCTCTGGTAATTTCCACGCGACATCTTTTGCGGCGGTTTCCTGAAAACTCAATTCGCTGCCGGTGATATTAAAGCGCAGCATTTGTTGCCAACTTTTATCCGATTCCCAATAACCCAGCTCATGTTTGTGCTCAGTAAATTTTTTGGGCAGATAAAAACTGAATGCGAAAAAAGTCTCTTTACCTTCGCCGGTATCGCCCGCAGCACGGCGATGATGAAACTCGCTGCGGTTTAAAAACTTTTTGCCTTTCCATAAAAATGAATCATCGCCGGTCAACCGTACTTTACCCGCGTGTTTGCCATCAAATACACATTCACTAGTGACCGATAATCCAGCTGGATTAATCGGTGTATTCCACTGGCTAATATCGCCGGTTTCAAAATCGCCCTGCCAGAGGATACTGGCGCTGGATAAATGAGAAAGACTGAGCAGTGCTATTGCACTGCACATAAACGTGAATGATTTTTTCATGAAGTAAATCCTTGGAATTATTGTTGTTCGCTAATGCTGTGGTCGAGTGATTTTTAGAATGTATAAAACAAAACGCCGATACTGGTGGGCAGTATCGGCGTTTTGTTATTCGGTGTCGATCTGTGGTAACTACACCGGTTGTGAAATCACCCCATTACAAATCGGGGTGAAGGCTGTGAGCCTGTCGAGGGTAGCGGCGTTGCCGAGGCTGTTGCCGGGGAAGACGCTGCCGAACTGGTTTTGGGCACCGTGCAATGCCATGTAATTGAGTACAACCGTTTCCACCAGTGTATTGACGTTGTTGGCGGCGCCGACACCGGAACCGGTTTCTACATCACCACTCGCGCGCATATGGCCGATCTGCTGGTGTACGCGCTGGACATCGCTGATGGTGTTAGGGTCGCTGCTGGTGCCGCCCATTAACACGGCGCGACGCGCAGGGTTATAGACTAGGAAGAAGGCTGCGCCGGTTTGTTGATCGTCACCGGTCCAGACACCTTTGCCGCCGCCGGCCATAGAATCATCGATCATGCCGTTGCTGAATACTGAGCCATCGCTGAACACATAAATCATCAGCGGTAAGCCTTTGCGTGCGGCGTATTCGAGGCAGGCGCCGATACAGCGGCCTGCACGCAGATCGCGCATTTCGCCGGTAGAGCGGTCGCCGGTGTGGTAGTCGTAACCGCCCATGGAGATGGTGCCAGCGCCCGCATACCCATTGATAACAAGNNGTAACCGCCCATAGTGATGGTGCCTGCGCCCGCGTAGCCGTTAATCACCAACTTGGCGACTGAGGCGGTTTTGCGGAATTCGCCATCGCTATCAAATTCGGCCTGGGAAAATACACCTGCTGCACCGACAAGATCAGCATCGGCAACCGGATCAATCGCTGAAGGATTGCCGAATCGGTCGGCGAGGTCGGCACTTTTTACGTAGCCGCAGCGCACCATATCTTTGATCACGGCGTCATTTGCGGTGCCGGTATTGACCTGACCAAGTTTGGCATCGCTGATGCGATAGATGGATTCCATCACGGCTACAGTGTCTTGCTGGTCGAGCAAGCTGACCAGATCGCCCACGTCGACCAAACCGGTCACATCGTTCGGGTTATCGACTTTAGTCGGGCGCACTTCAGGATTGATCATCATCGCCGGTGCCATGGAATTGCCGCCTGAATCGCTGGCGCGCGAGCCGATCAGCGCTAACAGCGAGCCATTAGCGCCAGCGCGGTTAATGCCGTACATGGGGTTGTGCGGGTTGTTGCCAGTGTCGTTTTCGGAGCGGGCGGGAATGACGGCGCCGTTCGTTAGCGCGCGATTGCCCACGGCAACTTTTTCCAAAATGCCCCGCAGCATGGCGCTGGTGGAGTGGAAGGAAAGGCCGAGTTCAGTGTTGATTAGTGGATTGGCGGCGGTGGATGCGGCCGGGCTCATCGCCAGTGGCAAGCCCTGTTTGTTGTAACCGCCGGCGCTGAGGAAATCCAGCTGGCCGCCACGCTGGCCGATCAATACGTTGGAACCTGCGATATTGGCGCCGCCCGCGAGATCAAAACAAATAAACGGAATCTTACCCGCGCCCTGCGCCGCAATACCGCAGGCGCTGCGCATGGCGATCAGGTCGGCGGAGAGCGCCGCTTCGGCTTGCCTTGGGTTGGCAAACAGACTGAAAATCGAGCCGCCCAATACTGTCGCCGTACCGGCGCGGAAGCCTTGGGATACCAGCTCGCGGCGGGTGACCGGGCGGCTGTGGTTGTTCAGTTTTAGCGGTGCGTCCGGGTGCAGAGGTGGTTTTTTACTGGTCATGGTCGGCTCCCGATTATTGCAACAGCATAATGGCACTGCCCATAGCGGCGGCGCAGGTGGCTTTGACAGTGGTGGCGGTGCGATTGCTGGTGCACGAGTTATTCGCCGCGCAACTGGTCATACGGTCGATTAACTGGTTTAGCTCTGCGCGAATCACCGCTGGATCGGCCTGATTGCTGAGCGCGCCGCCTGAGGCTATATCACTTGCCAGCAGGTTTTTCAGCAGCGGGTCGATAATTTGACTACGGCCTGTAGCATCAAATGCCGTACCGGCGCCTGCGCCAAAATTAAACCCGTTGAAGTAGCTGGTACGCAGGCTGGTGTCGTTGACCAAGGCGTTGCAGTAGGCCACCGCGAGTTGGGTAATGCCCATCTGCTGCGCGGCCAAAAAGCCTTCGATATTGGTCAGCGTCGGCAGCTGCTGTTCGACTTTGGCGTAGGTGGTTCTCACCGCCGCCGTGGTTTTGCTTACGCCTGTCATGGCAGAGAGGGTGGCGTTGATCTCGGCAAAGTTGCGCAGGCCGATATGGGCCTGACCGGGAATATCGGCAGGNNAGCGGCTATAAGTGTTGCTGCCGATCTGGTCAAAGGTGAGGAAGAACTGATCCTGATCCGGCCCCTGTTTCATTTCCACAATCGTACCCAGCGTTGATAGGGTTTGACGACCCTCAATCATCTGTGTGGCGCTAATTTTGGTATTCAGATTGGCAAATACCTGACCGACCGGCGCTTCAGTGCCGTTAACGCCGATGCGCAAGCCTTTCAGATCTACCTCGCCGGTGACCTTTTCGTCGCCCAGATTGGTGAAGAAAGGCGAGCTAAATAAATAGGCATAGTCGTCGAACTGCTGCACATCAAACACGATAAAACTCAGCGGTGTTCCGACCAGTTCCGATACGTTAAATAGCAGCAGGTATTTTGCGCCTACGCCTACGTCAAAGTTGGTTTTGATATCCCCCGCACTCATCGCGCGTTTGTGAATAGCGAGAAAGCGGATGCTGCCCGCCCAAGGACGATTGTTGGAGACATCGTTGCCGATGGCGAGCGCAAAACTGCTGTCCCAATCTTTCAATACGGCACCGGCATCAAGGTCGGTATCGCCAGTAAATTCGCCATTCACATAAATGCGGCGGCCGCGAATGGGGTCAAAGGTGACAACCACATGCTGCAAGCTGGCTTGCAGGATTTCCCTGTTTGCCGCTGTCGCCAATTCATCCAGACCGTTTTCGTCGCTCATGGAGGTGCGGTTCATAAAGCTGTAGTTGTACTCGTACTGACCGAGGGTAAAGTTACGGGTGGTGTTGCTGCCCGAGTAGGTAACTATGCGCGCGGGGTTGTTGTCGTTATCGCCTTGCACCACGTTATCGGGAATTACCCAGGCTTCAATTGAATATTCACCCGCAGCGCGTAACAAATCGTAGAACTTGCGGCTGTCGCCGGTGGCGGCTTGCGCCTTGCCGGTATCTTTGAATTTCAAACCCCAAGCACTGCTCCAGCCGACATTGCCGATCAGGTTGAGGTTGGCGACCGGGTCTACCCCCGCGGTGTCGTAGGCGATACTGCCCTTGCCGGTTTTGAATTCGTATTTGGCGATGATATCGGTATCGATACGGCCGCCGCTGGTAACGACAAAGGCATCGCTCAAGCCAACCGCTTTACTGATCACCAATGCCGGATCGACAGTAATCGGCGTAATGGTATCGGCAAAGGCGGTGATAGCAGCTTGCATCTCGGCGGCATCCTGGCTGCAATTGCTCCAGCAATTGTGGCCGTCAAACGACAAGCGCTGCACAAAGCGCGAGGCGGCGGGGTTGTCCAAACGCATGCGGGTTTTGGCGGCTTCATAGGCGGCATCTACCCGGCTGCTGGCGAAATAGGGCTGCTGGCGGGTGATGGCGCTTTCGCTGTGGCACTGGGCGCAGTATTCGGTTAGTACCGGATACACGGTGGTCGAAAACGCGGCCGGGCTATCGGGAAATACTTTGCTGCTGGTCAGGTCTTTTTCGGCTGGCGGCGTCAGTACCACGCTGTTGGCAGTGGTGCCCGCATTGCCCGCCCAAGCGGTAATCCAGGTGGTCATGATATCGCCGCAGGCGACCGAATCGGCCAGCCAGCAGTTGTGACCGGCAGCGACTTTGGTGACCAGGCGCGATTGCGCCGGATTGCCGAGGCTAACCAAACCGTTATCGATCACTGCGGCATACGCAAGGTTGATATCGTCGCCACGGGCAAACTCGGGCGCCTGTTTACCTTGAGTATGGCAACCACCGCAGCGACTTTCGCGGGCGATATTGATCCACAGATTGTTCTGGAATTTGGTGATATCGGCGGTGGAGGCGGGGTTAGCGCCTTTGTAAATCTTATGCCTGCCCTTGCTAGAGTTGATAGCAAAAACCAATATATAGTTTTCCTTTCAAAAAAACAGAAGGAAATATTAGAAGTCATTCCC
>DQHS01000284.1 GCA_003524365.1 Cellvibrio sp.
GCGCACTACTGTCCGGAATAAAAAAGAGGGGGGTATCGGAAAGGGTTGCAGCTCCTGAGTTTAACGGGTAAAACCCACTGACACGACTCAGAAACCCAGAAGCTGCAATATGTATAGAAATAGCCGATTTAGAGAGATATTGAAAGGACTTTCACGCGGAATGGTGGATCGAATGGCGCAACAATGCGGATCCGATAAATACGCCAAACAATTTCGCAGTTGGGATCATTTAGTTGCCATGATGTTTGCACAACTTTCAGGCAGTAAAAGTTTGCGCGAATTGGAAGCGGGGTTTAATGCACAAGCAAACCACCACTACCACTTGAGTACAAAGGCGATAAAACGCTCCACGTTGGCCGACGCCAACAACAAAAGAAGCGTTGATTTTTTTGCCAAGATTTGCGGCGCTCTGTTGGCGCAAGCGCACAAGAAAGTGAAACAAGAGTTAACCGATATATTGTACCTGTTGGACTCCACGCCTATTCAGTTAAAGGGATTGGGGTTTGATGAGTGGACGGCAAGTAACCACAGTCATCGCACACAGGGCTTAAAGGTGCATGTGCTCTATGCTGAGCACGAAAAAGTACCGGTTGATGTAACGATTACCGCACCCAATGTGAATGATATAAATGTTGGGCAGGAGCTATCCCTTGAAGAAAATGCGACCTACGTATTTGACTTGGGNNGAAGTTCGCTTTAAGTATAAATGTCCAGGTGGTAAGCGAAGAAACCATTACACCGATAGTTTGAGAAGAATTATTGTGCGTCGCGAAAACGGCAAAGATGATTTAGTGCTAGCAACAAATGATTTTAAAAGCTCAGCAACAGCTATTGCGAATTTTTACAAAAAGCGCTGGGAAATTGAATTGTTTTTCAAGTGGATAAAGCAGCATTTGAAGATTAAATCGTTTTTAGGGCGCAGCGAGAATGCAGTAAGAATACAACTGTTAACGGCCATCATTAGTTATTTGCTGTTAGCGACTTACCGCACAACACAAGGCATAAAAGAGAGCTTACATTTGTGTTGTGCGGTAATAAAAACCAGCTTGTTTCAGCGACGAGCTATTGAAGAGCATCGTCACCGATGTCGCGAACAAACAAGGAATATCATAAATGCCACTCAGTATGTGTTGGCACTATGAAATTATTCCGGACAGTAGTGCGCGAACGCGGGTATCCATAACAACTAACACTTTGGGTACCTGCGTTCGCAGGTATGACGAGCCAGTAGAGCCAAACTTTTCGCTTTATTTTTACTTTTTGGATACACACTTTATGAACAAGAATGCATCGCAGTGGCTGCTAGGCTTTTTACTGGTCGCCTTCCCGCTCGCCACTTTGGTATTAGTACTCGCGCTGGCAACTATCCCAGCGCAGCAGCTTTTTATTGATCGGGATGTGGATCAGGACGAGTTGACCAGCAATACCCTGCTGCCCGATTTCGGCGCTATCGACCAGACACCCGAGCGCAAAGCACAATTTCTCGATATGCTGCGCCCATTGATCGCTGAAAAAAATGCAAAATTATTAAAATCCCGTGAACGTTTGGTAAAAATAAAAGCCGAATGGGATGCGTCACAAACCATCTCCGGCGTAAATAAACGCAACCTCGCAAAATTGCGTGAAAAATTTCATGTAACTTATGAAACCTATCCGGATGATTCCAAGGCAGTAGAGATTTTATTGCTGCGTGTGGATGCGATTCCACCGGCGATGGTGATGGCACAAGCAGCCATAGAATCCGGTTGGGGCACCTCGCGCTTTGCCGAAGAAGCACACAATTTATTTGGCCATTGGTGCTACAAAGAAGGCTGCGGCATAGTCCCGAGCAAACGCCCCACGGGGGCCAAACACGAGGTTAAGAAATTTAACAATGTTGAGGAGTCCATTACGGCATACTTCAACAACATCAATACCCATAACGCCTATCGCCCCTGGCGGCAGTTGCGCGCACAATTGCGCGACACACCGCAACAGTTTACCGGCAGCGCAATGGTGGCTGAACTGGGTAAATATTCCGCGCGCGGCAGTGCTTATATTCATGAATTACGCACCGTTATCCGTGGTAACAATCTGGAATAATGTGCAGCCAACACGTTAACAATCACTACAACATCACACAGCAAGGAATACTTATGTGTAAAAGATTGGCACTAATCGTCAGTGCACTGGGCGGCATCACCAGCCTGGGCGCACAAGCAGAGATCCCGCTGACATTTCACGTGTCGGGACAAGCGGTCTACACCAAAGTCAAAGCCGCTGGTGAGAACTTCTCGCCCTCGCTGTTTCAATTCAAAGGCGGCATGGAATTTACCGATGGAATACTGGACGGTATTGGCCTGCAAGGTTTGGTTGCTGTCCCCATGAGTGACGCCGAAGAAAATGGGCTGACGCTGGAAATCAAACAGCAGAGCGCCGCTTACATCACGCTCACCAATCCCGAGACTGGACCGGACGATTTAAAGGTCAGTATTTTGCTCGGTTATGCATCGACTGAAATTGAAACACAACTGCCTAGCCTCGGCGATTCTGGCAGCAACAAAGATACATTTTCTGATTTCAGTTATGGCGTCTCACTGCAAGATCCGATCATCGAAGGCAAACCGTTTTATTGGACCCTCGACTACATTCGCTATTACAAAGACGACAATTTAAGTGTTGATGGCCTCAGCCTGGGAGTTACTTATGCGTTCTAAAGGAATTCACTATTCACTCGCCGTGCTGATAAGCATGGGCGCACTTGGTCTTAGCGGTTGCGGCGGCGGTGATGGCGACAGCGCGCGCGTTGCGCAGACCGTTGATGCGAGTAAAAATGGGGTTACTTCCATTGCACTTGCCGACAACCCCGGCTATGTCCACTACAAAAGTTTTTATCAGTTCGAGCTAATTGGCAAAGACAAAGACGGCAAAGAAATTAACCTGACCAATAAAGCCACATGGAAAATCAGTGACCCAAGCTTAGGCAGCATTAAAAATGGTTACTTGAAAGCCGCAGGTAAAGAGGGACAAAATAACGCAACCATCTCTGCTGCCTATGCGGGTTTACCAACTATCGAACGGTCAGTGGTTATCTCTAATGCGAATCTGGAATCAATCACTATTGATGCAAGCCCCAGCAGTGGCGATGAATGCCGGAATATCACATTCACCGCAAAGGCACACTTTGAAGGCGGCCTGACACTGCCCTACGCGATGACCTGGGTTGTAACCGAAGGCAAAGCACTCGCCAGCTTTAAAGACCCTGCTACAGGTGTTTTGCGCACCCTCAACAGTGGTGCGATAAAAATTACCGCTCAAGCACCTGACAACAATAATAAAGTAATTCAAGCAGAAGCCAAAGACGTTCAGATCGAGGACTCTCTTCTTAGTTTGACGGTTGAGAGTAGCAAAACCGGTGACATACGTGATGGTGAAACAGCAACACTGAGTGTAAAAGGCCAGTACACATCAACGGTTGATCCTGTTGATATCACGGACAACGCAACGCTATCTGCTGCACCTACGAATCTGGTTGCATTTGATGGCGCAAAAATTACAGCCCAAAATGGTACTGCAGCGGGAGCTAAAGTTGTTATTACTGGCGCTTGCGGCGGAGAATCAGATGGGCTGGAATTAACGGTCAAAGAAAAGCAACTCAAGTCCATTCAAATCAAAAATAACAATGGCGGCGGCACAGCCAATCTTTCTGTGACAGAAGGAAATACCCTCAACTTAAACGTCACTGCAACCTATATAGACGACGCCACCAAAGATGACTACACCAATAACATTTTTTGGGAAATCGATGAAGAGCGATCTGCAGATTTTAATACCAGCATGATTAGCATTAACTCATCGGGAGAGGTTAATGTGAACAGCGACCTAAATCTGGTTCAACCTATTACGATTTATGTCAACGCTGAAGTGCGTGATGCCAGTGGAAATGTACTCAATGGCTCTGGAGGAGCTGCACTGAAAGATGATATCAATATTACCGTAAACGCTAATTAAAACCTCTTGGCTGCACCTGGCGGTGCAGCCAAATTTTTCAATCGGCATACGTCCACTCGCCATTTTTATCCGTTACCAACCACTGCTGCGTATACCAAAAGAACCTGCCTTTTTCTCCCGCATACGCAGTGCAGTTGTAGCGAGTGCGTCCGGGTTTTAGCGGCTGCTTGGCTTGCGCCCATAATGTATTATCAATTACTTCGGTAGTGATTGCGCCCTGCCCAGTGGCGAAACAATTTATTTTTTTTAACAGACTTGTATCATCCAGCGTTAATACTAACCAGGGTTTATCACCGGCTTTTACTGTTAGATTTTTTTGCTTTGTATTTTTATCACTGTAAAAACTCACAGTTTTGATCGGCATGGGTTTGGTGTTGACCTTCATAATAAAATCATCAAGCTCAGAAAAGCTGCCACCAAACGGAAAGCGTGGAACAGATTGCAAATCGGCTTGCTCATAAAGCGCACCAGACTGTTGGCCGAACGCGACATAACCTAATTTTTTAGCAAGTTGTTGCACATCCACATCATACTCACCAAATGGGTAAGCCATAATCATCGGTGCCGTTCCGATTTCCTGCTCGATTTTTGCTTGTGCCTGATTAATTTCTGCAGCAATTCGCACTCTCCATTGCACGAGCGACTCATCTTTTTTACGCCGTGGCAGATGATTATGTTGGCTGGTGTGATTTGCAATTGTCACACCCTGTTTTGCCATCTCACGCAACTGCTCCCAACTGACAAATACTTTACCGGTACCAACAGAATCGGTATTCACAAAAAAAGTAAATGGCCAACCGCGTTTTTTCAAACGTGGATAGGCAGACTCATACACAGACACATAGGAGTCATCAAAACTGATAGCAACTGTTTTATCCGGTAATGGCTCGCCCTTGCGCAGCTTTTCTGTCAGCTCCAACAAGGGCACTACCGCAAAATCATGCTCTGCCAAATAATCCATCTGTGCCTCAAATGCTGCCGGACTGATACTGGTGGATTTAGGTGTGGAGTTGCTGACATGGTGATACAACAGCACCACCGCTGCTTGAGTATTAATTGCAAGCAGTAAGATAGGCAGCAGCAAGAATCGAGCAAGCGGTTTCATACAATAATAATTACCTGTGGGCATGATGTTCATTGCAATATTAAACGTATTAAATGCAAAGCCTTTTTAAAACTCAAATTCAATTCCGCCGCGTAAATTGCTCTCTGGCGTATCTGCATCCAATCCAAACAGCAATCCCAATTCCCAGCGCAATTGTTTGCGGCCGGATAATTTTATCGTACCCATTAATGCAGGGCCGGCAGCCCAATCCTGATCATCCAGATAAAACTCCAATGCAGGCTCAATAGCAACACTGTAGCGGTAGCGCAATTGCGCGCGCAGGGCCGTTTCAAATTCATCTTCAATATCGCTACCATATTCGTATTCTGCGATGGCGTTCGCCGCTAGTACCCAACGGCTCGCCAATTCTTTTTCCCATAGAATACCGACAGCAAATTCATGGCTGCTAATATCCTTGGCTGTGCCAGCCTCCAATAACAATCCCCAATCCGCCCAGTATTCTCCCTGTTCAGTAATTTGCCATTTTAATTCGGCTTCATAACCCCGAATTTGTTCGCCTTCATGGGTGATAGATTCTGTTAGCAGATAGACTTCAGTAAAAATTTTATCATTCCATGCATAACCGATTCCCGCACGATTTAGTAAAATATTCTCGCCGCCCGCATCGCGCAGGGTAAAACCGTATTCCAATTCGCGTTCGTTTTGCTCGACATAAGGGTGATAAACGCGATTCATTTCTGCATGAACCTGCATCGCACAGACTGCTGCTAAAAATAGTGCAATCCTGACAAGATATTTATTCATGAGCAATTACTCGCAAACGCCATGCATGCCAAACACATGCAAGTAAAATAGGCGCTACTGTTAACAGATAAAAAAGTCCCTGGATTGGCGCTGGGCGGGAATCGTATCCCACCAGTGCATACAGCAATTCACCCAACCAGGAATGTTCATTGACTAAAAAGGAACTATCCCAGAGTGGGGCGCCCGAATCGAGCAAGCCAATTTGCATTAACTGCTTGGCAATTTGCATCGATAGGCCACCCGCGAGTAAGGTAATAACCACTAAAAAAACAGGGAGAAAATATTTTTTCGACATAAAAGCAAAAACATAATAAGTGATCGCCCCCAAACTCATTCCTATTCCAGCACCTATGGCAGCACCAATAAGTGCGGACGAAAGTTTATCTGGCTGATGGGTATATCCCGAGAGATAAATCCATATTTCTGACCCTTCACGAGCAAGGGAAAAGCCAACAATAATGATAAATAAACTGTACACCAGTCGGTGGCGATTAATCGCTATCTTCCGACTTATTGTGGATGCACTCGAAGCCGGTTTAAATGCGAGAGGCAATATCAACAGGCCGAGAAAAATAACGCTTAGAATAACGGCGCAGTATAAGAAAGCATTCAGCAACTCTTGCCCTGTACCATCCATTGCATCAGCGATCTCATAGGCATATTGTGCCAGCAACCAGGAGCCAACAATGCCCGCAGCTAATGCAAAAAAACTCCAGCGAAAATTAAGTTGGAACTTACTGCTCAATGCGAGCAATAAACTCAGGATCAGTGCAGCCTCTAACACTTCGCGCAACACCAGCAATACGGCATCGACCATATTAGTTCTCCACCCGAATCATGCCCTGTGCTGTCTTTGGATTAAATTCACCAAAAAAAGGATAGTCCCCCGGCACTAAAGGCCCAACAAAAATAATTGCTTTAGCGCCGCCCATAATCACTTTTTCGCGGTTGAGTTCATAGCTCTCAAACTCTTCTGGCGTTGGATCACGATTGATAACAATCAATTTTACTTTGGTATTTGCCGGAATGGCTAATTGCGATGGATAAAATAAATGGTCACGTATCTCAATCGTAAACGTCGGCACTTCTGCTTTGCTAACCGCACAGAAAATTAAACACGCTAGTAGTGCGCCGTTAATTAGTCGTTTCATTGGTCAAGACCTTGTGATCGGATAATTAATTATGATAGGTATTTTTTGTGTCGGCACCAGCCGCAAAACTGGCAGCAAACGTCACCATCACTAACAGACCCTGCCCAAATCGGGACTGTGTTAATGCGATATGCGCACCGTGTAAATCAACAACTTGCTGCACAATGGATAAGCCTAAACCGCAACCGCTCGTTTTTGAATTGTGGCGATCACCACCTAGCCGATAAAAGCGATCAAATACTCGCTCACGTTCGGCATCTGGAATGCCGGGCCCATTGTCCATCACTTCCAACACAACATCCCTACCGCGCAACCAGGTATTGATTGCAATTCGTCCGCCATCGGGAGTGTATTTGATGGCATTACCTAACAAGTTATTCAGCAGGCTAATCAGTGCGGCACGATCACCAGACACCCAACACTCATCGCCATTAAATTCAATTTGATGCTGTTTTAATTCCAGCGCTTCACTCTGTTCGACAATCGCTTGTTTTGCTAATTGGGTTAAATTAATTGGCTCGAAGCTTCCCATAAAATGATCGGGGGCGGTGCGATTGAGCAATAAGATTTGCTCAACCAAATAACTCATCCGTTCAATCCCCAGTTTTAATTTTTCTACCGAGGCAGGCGCGGGATGTAACTCATGCAATAAATTTTCGCAGTGAATTTTTAACGCGGCTATAGGTGTGCGCAGTTCATGGGCGGCATCGCCCGAGAAGCGTTTTTCACGCGCGAAAGAGGCGTCGAGGCGACGCAATAAATCATTAGCTGATTGGGCCAGCTGCACTAATTCGATGGGCATGTCTTGCTGATCGAGCGAATGTAAATCTGTTGCTTCACGTTGACGCAATTCGCGCGCGAGATTAGTAACGGGTTTTAAACCAACACCAAGTACCCACCAAATAATCAGGCCAATAACCGGAATGGCCAATACCATGGGATACACGGCCTGTAAAATCATGGATTCCGCCAAGCGGTAACGCTGGTCAGCACGCTCTGCAACAATAAACCAGCTTGCTTTGTCGCTGCTAGGCGTTACCAATACATGCCAGCGATAATGATGGAAATTAAAAAAGCGGAAACCCTCAACTAAAGGTACTACCACTTGCTCGGGCATAGCGGCTGATCTCGCCAATAGTTGCCCATCCTGTGCGACCCATTGAAATTCCAATGAAGTTTCAGCATCGGATGTGCGGGCAGGAAGCTGTAATACATCCGCGCGCGCCGCAGTTTTTTCCCGCAGTTGTGGCAGGGTGTAATTCAATAAATCCACTTGTTGCAACATGCGTTGATTAAACAACCGCTCAGCTTCATCCATGCTACCTAAATAACCGCGCAGCGCGGCTGCAAAATTAGCGAGCGTAACTATCGCCAACAACACAATCACTAAAAATCCACGAATGGATTTCATTGGCGCGGCACCATATAGCCAATGCCGCGCAATGTGCGAATAAAATCAGGTGGCAATTTTTTGCGCAAGTTGTGGATATGTACTTCAATCGCATTGCTGGAGACTTCATCGCCCCAGGAATAGAGTTTGGCTTCGAGGCCCTCGCGCGTTTGAATCACACCAACGTGTTCAACGAGCGCTTTTAACAACATATATTCACGCCGCGACAACACTAGAGGGGCGCCATCCAACAGCACTTCGTGGTGCGCCGTATTTAAACTTAGCGGGCCAATATTAATCAGTGAAGATGAGGAGTTACCCAGACGGCGCTCCAAAACCCGTAGGCGGGCGAGCAACTCGTCGAGCTCAAAGGGTTTGGTGAGATAGTCATCGGCGCCGGAATCCAGGCCGATGACTTTGGCGTTAGTGCTATCGCGTGCGGTGAGAATTAGCACTTGCGTAGGCAATTTTTTTTGCCGCACTAGTTTTAAAACGTCTATGCCATCCATGTCGGGTAAGCCGAGATCTAGCAACATAATATCGGGCGGTTCCGCCACCACCTGTGTGCAGGCCGCTTTGCCTGTGGCTAACCAATTTACCGCAAAGCCTGCGCGCGATAGGGCACTGACTATACCTTCCGCGAGCAGCTCATCATCTTCCACTAACAATATTTGCATTGATTCGTTAATCCATCATAGATGTTTTTTAGCCTTGGCCATGGCCGCTTCAATTTCGCCTTTGCGACCGGCATCAGCAGATTCGCGCCCAGGGCGAGGCGCTGCGTTAAGCGCTTTTTCAAATGCAACGACCGCTTGTTGATATTGTTTCTGTTCCAACAGGTAATCACCATAAAAGTAATTGGAGTCTATGCCATCGGGATTATAGCTCAAGCCTTTTAACAACATTTCTTTGGCTTTTTTGTCATCGCCAAAGCCGACGGGCCAACCGGGAACCTGATAGTACAGCGAACCGAGGCTGGTATAGGCTGAGCCATTCATTGCAGCAGCATCGNNGCCTGCTCAAGAAGCTTTTTAGATTGTTTGACCTGGTCGAGCGCACCTAAACCACCCTTAGCGCCCGCATAAGTGGAACGGATAATCGCCTCCCAAATCAAATAGGGCGCTGTGGTGTTGGCTGTACGCAGCTGTTCGGCTTCAGCAACCAAAGTGACAAACGCTTTTTCCTGCTCAGCTTCTGGAGTTTGGTATTTAATTTCCGCCCAGCGGGTTTGCAATTTTTGAATATCGGCCGCTTCATCGGCGTAGCTGATTAATGTCAGGCTACCAAGTGCTGCCAGCACAACGAATTTCAGCATGGCGGTTTTGGTAAAAAACGTTTTCATAATTATGTTAGTCATAATGTCACCTTCAGGATAAACGGATTGAAACTTTGTTGGCTTGTGTTTCGGTTGCTGCCGGTTCGGGCAATGATTGGGCATGGCGACGAATCACTGGCAATTGACCGCGCAAGGCGTTATCGATAATGCGTGGAAAAATGCTGTTGATGCGCACAAAAAGTCGCTCCGGCCAACCGATATTACGGTCGCGCATACGCGGTGCCGATAACATTGATTCAAGCTGGGCCGCTACTACTTCTGGTTCATCCATTGCTGTACCCAGTTCGCGATTCATTGCGTAAACAGCATCGCTATTGAGGCTAGTATTGGTGGCGCGCGGAGCGAGATACGCGACTTGCATCGGGCTATCACTTAATTCGCGGCGCAGTGCTTCACTAAAACCGCGTAGTGCAAATTTGCTCGCGCAATAAGCGCTAAAACCGGGGTAACCCAAACCGCCAAAACTGGAACCAATATTGACGATACGGCCGCTGTTTTTGTTTAAAAATGGCAGCACGAGCTGGGTTAGTAAAATTGTCGCTGTGACATTGGTAGCAATTAATTGTTCGATAGCATCCGGGTCATTATCTTCAAGCATTCCAAATAAATTAACACCGGCGCAATTGATTAGTGCATCCAACGGCTCTTGCAATGCGAGCAGTGCGGTGCGAATAGTTTCACGCCCGTTACGGCTGGTGATATCGGCCTGCAATATAAAACCTTCGTTTACCAGCACATGCAATTCGCGCGCGAGTGCATTCAGTTGCTGGGTAGATCGGCCCACTAAAATCAAGCGTGCGCCTTGCGCTGCCAGCCGCCGCGCAATCGCCTGACCAATACCACCACTGGCACCTGTCAGTAATATAAGCTTACCCTTGAGTTTCATCTTGTGTTCCCCAGTGCGAATAGTGTTTGCATCATGCCGCTTGTGCGATAGGTTGTTGCTCAATTGACCGGAAAATATTGCCATAGAGTTTGAAAAACATCTTGGCTGCATGAACTATATCGTCCTGATCTTTTTGATCAGTTAAACCATTCATTAATTTTTCAAAGAACACCATGTGTTCCAAATCCAGGCTGCCATGCGAACGTAAATATGAAAACGCTTTATTCGGCAAACCTAAATGTTTCTGGATAATATCGGCCGCCTGGCTTGCCAAATTAATACTGGTGCCTTCAAGTACAAACACCATGCCAAAAAAGGCCATAGGATTATTGCGCATCACCGTATCGTACGCGTAAGCGACCATCAGTTCGGTTGCTTGATTGGGACGACCTGCGCGCACTGCTTCTTTGTCAGTACCACAAGCTGCTATGTCATTTAATATCCACTCTTGATGGCCCAGTTCTTCTTCGATGTATTCAGCAATGGCTTCGCGATAGTTTTCTTTTTCTGATGGCAAACGGCTACCGACAGCCATCAACAAAGGAACCGTATGTTTTACGTGGTGATAAGCTTGCGTCAAAAATTCCCGATACTCCTCAAGACTAAATTGGCCGAGACCTATGCAACGTTGAATAAGAGGTGCACTCAATAAATAATTGCGCTCAACGTGAGTTTCATTTTGTAGGCGTTCAAAGAATGTCATAGACAACTCCTGCATGTTGCTTGGATGAGGAAAGATCGGATGCGTGAGAATCAGGGCTCGAATAAATAGCCGCTATCGCATTTAAATACTGGCCGAGAATAGCCGCGCGCCGTAAACGGCCGTTATCAGTCAGCAATTGGTTGGCGGGCGTGAAGAGCTCTGCTGCAACAATAAATTTTTGCACTCGCGCGTAATCGGGTAAGTGTTGATTGATCCGGCGAATATCTTGCGTAATTTGCTCTGCAGTAGTCTGAGCAGATGCGGGCACTACTATTGCACTGCAAAACGGTTGTGAATCACCGATGACCATCACTTGCGCAATTGATCGGCACAGTGATAATTCAGATTCAATCCACTCGGGTGAAATATTGCGTCCGAAGCTACTGATCAACAGATTTTTTTGCCGGCCGGTGATAAAAATAAAACCGTCGTTGTCGATATAACCAAGGTCGCCGGTATCCAGCCATTCATCACTGGCCTGTGCCACCTGACCGAGATAACCACTGAACACATTGCCGCGCACTTTGATAAGCCCTGCATCAATTTTTATTTCTACGTGACCGAGCGCTTTACCAACACTGCCAATCTTTTCGGCGACGGGAGAGTTCAAACTCACGACCGATGCACATTCAGACAAACCGTAACCTTCATACACGGAAACGCCTAATGCGCGCGCCTGCTCAATTAATAGTGCAGGTGTGCGTGCACCGCCCACAGCGATAAATTTCAGAGATGGGGGCAGGCTAAATCCCTGCGCGCTGGCAGCGACAAAACCCTGCAAAATTTGCGGTAGCACAATCAAACTATTGGGCTGATATTGATGCAGGGCTTGTAGGAGTGTCGGCAAGGATAATTGCGAACTGCCCGTTAAACCCAGCACAGCTCCCGCGACCACAACAACGCGCTTGCCGAGATAGAGCGGTACATAAACGCCGGCAACATTTTCTAACAGAGTGCTAAGCGGCAATAAATTTAAATGCACATTGATGTCAATATCAGCATGTGGCGCTGAATAAATTCGCTCCGCCAACGCGAGCGTGACATTTTCCAATGCAGCAGTAGATAGGCACACACCTTTAGGGGTTCCGGTTGTGCCCGAGGTGAAGGTAATTTTTGCAATCGAATCAATTGCCGTTATGGTTTCGTTGTCAGTTAATTGATCGAGGCCACTTAATTGATCAAGAAAAATATGTTCAACCGGTGTGTTGCTTCTTTCACTCACATCGGCCACCGGCGCTATATCACCGCACACCAGCAGACAAGGCAATTGCGCTTGGGATATCACATGTTGCAATTGTGTGGTCGAAAAAAAACGCGGCAGTGGCACCAAGGTGACATTGGCTTTCCATGCAGCGAGATCGGCAATAATCCACTCGATGGAATTTTCACCCCACAAGCCCGCACGACCAATATTTCGTTCGATCAACCAATTCGCTAACTCATCGATTTTTGCAATGAGCTCGGCGTAAGTGAGCTGTGTAGTTTGACCGACTAGCGCAATTTTTTTCGGTGTGGCAAAAGCGTGACGATAAATTGCAGCAAGAATTTTACTCATCATTCAACTCCTTGTTTTTCGCTCTATTCAAATCCATTGATTGATTCGCCGCACGAAGTTGGGCACAGATTTTTTCGATCGGACGACTAATCGCCGTAACGGTTGCGCGATACATCGGATTTTTGCGCGCTGCCGCCATTGCCGGGCGGTTATCGCCAAACATTACTTGCGGGTTATTCGTGTAATAGCTGCCCCAACTGGCGCCGCCATCGGGTAATAGATTTGGGTCGGCATCGGCCAGTACGATTGGGGAGTAGCGCAAGCGCGCGAGCAATGCTTTCACTTCGCGGGTGCCGGTGAACATCACGTAATGATAGCCCAACCGCTCCATCACCTCACCGATCACAATAAACAGCAAGAGGCTGCTGCCCTTCCAGGTGGATACCAGATTGCCGATTTCTACGATTTGATCGCGCTCCACCTGCAGGCCGAGTTTTTCGCTAATAACCTGTTCAACTGGCGCAGCCAGATATTGCTCCGCAAAGACCTTCCCATTACCGGCAGGAGCAAGACCTACGGCTGCCGAGTATTCACCGCCACAGCGCAGACTGATGATATTGGGTAGAAAATGGGTAACCTCGGCGTGATGCACTCCGGCAAAGCGGTCGTGGATATAAGCCTCTACTGCCGCGCGCTCCGATGAGCCGGGAGTTTGCAAACCAAAACGGGGGATTTTAATCTGCGGCAAGCGGGGCATATGCCAGCTGGCGGTAGGAGTCTCGGACATGGCGGCGGACAGGTCTTTCATTACTACACCCTCGAATATGGGATTTCTTAGGGTGCAGATTAGGGAACGAAACTTAAGGGGAAATTAAGGCAAAGCAATAATTGCATTATTGCAACTGGGTACTCACACAGCAGACGCCATGTTTGAAAAAGCCAAGAGCGACAATGCCACTCTCACATGGGTGATTAGATTAGGGGGCAGCCTATTGCTAATCATGGAAAAATCCCGAATTTATTGGTAATAAATTCGGGATTTTTTGTTCGTGCACCGCCAGTTTAGAAAGTAAATTGCAGGCTCACGCTGGCGTAATCAACATCCATATCTATATCCCTCGGCTGCAAAACATTAATTTCATCGCGCGAAATTTCAAAATTAAAACGTTCGTATTCAACGCGCAAATCCAGATGCTCTGCCAAACGGAACTTGGTACCTACACCCCAGAATGTTTCGTCTCCATCATGATCATTACTCGTGATAAATTCAGACGTATCAATGTCAGTATCGGCATCCCACCACATTTGACCGCCCTTCGCATAAACGGAAAAGCTCTCCGATATCGGGAGCTCAGCGATTAAACTCAGCGCCTTCCCTTTAATATCGACATTTAACGAGTCATTACCCGACTCATCAAAATCGATATACGCGGCCTCAATGCCAATAAACTCATTTAATTTTAAAACGGCAAATGCTTTTTTGGCTGCCTCATCTTCATCGAAATCTCCGTCTTTTAACTTGGTAAATCCATAACCACCACCAATCGAAAACTCAGGTTGAAACTGCCACCCATTTCCACCTTCGCCAGAAGAATAATTTTGTGCTGCAGCGGCAGATGACAAAACACCAATGCTCAATAAAGTTGCTATATTTTTGATCATAATTAAACTCCACTTTTGTAAAAGACATCCATAGAGTAAAAACAAACAACCTTTGCGTCTGTACGTTAACGCACTCAAATAAAAAGCCCGCATTTATGCTGATAAATGCGGGCTTTTTCTAACGACGTCAGTGGTAAAAGTTACATGGTATAAATACCCTGACTGCGCAAGTAATCTTCATAATTGCCGTGAAAATCAATCAAGCCGCTCGGCTGCATATCGATAATTCTTGTCGCCAGCGAGGATACAAATTCTCGGTCATGGCTGACAAAAATTAAGGTGCCGGGATAATTTTCCAGCGCGAGGTTTAATGCTTCAATCGATTCCATATCCAAGTGGTTAGTTGGCTCATCCATCAACAATACGTTGGGATTAATGAGACTTAGCTTGCCAAACAGCATGCGGCCTTTTTCACCACCGGATAATACTTTTACATTTTTCTTTACTTCATCGTTAGAAAAAAGCATGCGCCCCAATGCACTACGCACCAATTGCTCATCGCCTTTGGTCCATTGTTTCATCCAATCAAAAACAATCGCATTGTCGGCAAAATCGGCGGAGTGGTCTTGCGCAAAATAACCGATCTCCGCTTGCTCTGCCCATTTCACAGTGCCAGCATCTGGTTGCAAGTCACCGTACAAGCAGCGCAGCAATGTAGTTTTACCGGCGCCGTTCGGACCGATAATGGCGATGCGTTCACCGGCTTCAACTTGCAAACTTAAATCGGCAAACAGCGGGCGATCATAGCCTTTGCTTACGCTTTCCATCGTTACGGCCTGGCGATGCAATTTTTTGTTTTGCGTAAAGCGAATGTAAGGGCTAACACGACTTGATGGCTTAATATCATCCAATTGGATTTTATCAATTTGTTTTGCCCGTGATGTCGCCTGCTTGGCTTTTGAAGCGTTAGCAGAGAAGCGGCTTACGAAGGTTTGCAGCTCCGCAATTTGCGCTTTTTTCTTCGCATTTTCATTCAATAATTTTTCGCGCGCTTGCTCCGATGCCATCATATAGTCGTCGTAGTTGCCCGGATAAACGCGCAGCTCGCCGTAATCCAAATCCGCCATATGGGTGCAAACCGCATTCAAAAAGTGGCGGTCATGCGAAATAATAATGATGGTGCTGTTGCGTTGGCTAAGCACGGTTTCCAACCAGCGAATGGTGTTGATGTCGAGGTTGTTGGTAGGTTCGTCGAGCAGCAGCACTTCCGGATTAGCAAACAACGCCTGCGCCAGCAATACACGCAATTTCCAACCCGGCGCGACCGAACTCATCAGGCCATTGTGCTGTTCGATAGGAATATCCAGACCGAGCAGCAATTCGCCCGCGCGCGATTCAGCGGTGTAGCCGTCCATCTCGGCGAACGCAACTTCCAGCTCTGCTACACGCATGCCGTCGTCTTCGCTCATATCTGGCAGTGCGTAAATGCGGTCACGCTCAGCTTTCACAGCCCAGAGTTCGGTATGGCCCATGATGACGGTATCAACCACGGTGAAATCTTCATAGGCGAATTGATCCTGCTTCAATTTACCCAAGCGGACATTGGGTTCCAGCATCACCTGACCGGCAGAGGGTTCGAGATCGCCACCGAGGATTTTCATAAAGGTGGATTTGCCGCAGCCGTTGGCGCCGATCAATCCATAGCGATTGCTGTTGTTGAATTTGACCGAAACGTTTTCAAAAAGCGGTTTTGCACCAAATTGCATGGTGATATTGGCGGTGGAGATCACGGGTATTTTCTCTGCGACTGTGCGACTAAAAAGGGATAGATTAAAGAGCAACAAGGATAAGTGGGTAAAAAAGGCGCGCATTTTAGCCTAATTACATGAGCTTAAGGGATTTTTGTGGCAGATAAACGAAAATGCCCGCACAAGGGCGGGCATCTTTTACAAACGGCTCAGCTGTAATAACTAAGGCAGCTTAAATACGACTTTAACGCTGGCATCGACTGCGCTGGCATCAACATACCCAATCATACTGGGGTTTGCTGCTACCAGCGCCTTCACAGCGGCGTCATCACCGGCATCTTTGGGTGGGGTGCCCTTGCCGGTAAATACCAACTGCGACCAATAGGCTTTGTATTGGTTGGCATTTTTCTTACAGATACCTTCGTTGAATTTATCGCGCGCAGCTGAGCCTTCGTTTTGGTTCAGCGGCACAGCCTGACCACCCGATGGAAAGCTTTTGGCTTTGCCCAAAAACAAACGCGCAATATCATCTTCCGACAAGCTTGTAATCGTGGATGAGGGATGAACGATAACGGCAATTTCTGCAAAGCAGATGCTTGATAAACCGAGTACCAGGCCAGCTGCCAATGATTTGAATACAGTTTTCATAGTAGCAACTCTCCTTAAAACACGGCTTGTAAGGCGACGGAAAGTACTTTCTGCTCACCTTTCACATCGTCGACATCATCTATCTGCAACTTGAGCGCAGTACCCGAACTTACATCCCAGCGTGCACCTAAACTTATCACTTCACGATCCACATCCCGCGCTGCTGCAATACCTTGCAAATTGCCAATCAACGGAGCGGTTTGTTCGCTTACTGGAATACCGGCAGCCAGATCAGCGATTTCGTCATCGGCTTTGGAACCCGTAACATGGAACAGGAAATCGCCCAAGCGCACGCCGACCATCACATAATCGCGAACGTTTTTGGCAAGCAGGGTTTCCTCTACTTCGAACTCAACATGTTCAACAGCCGCAACAAACAAACCTGTGTCTATGTTCAGGCCGACTTGTGCGAAGGTTCCCTGATCATCTTCCACGATGATGCGCGGCACCAGGTAAGCGAAGGTAGGATTGCCCGCCAATTGGCCGACAAAACCATCCAGCGTGGGATTGAAGATATCAACCGTCAAATCCGCCTGATGAAAGGCCGCGCGAAAATTCCACCAATCTTTACCAAAGGTCGCCGCAACACCCATCTGATTGCGCAGACTGGCGTTACCTTGAGTGCCATCTTCAAAACTGAAGTCGGAATCGAAGCTACCGTAATAGGCTTGGAAGCTGGTATCAAAACTGCCGAGTGCCGCCGTCAGGTAATAGTCCAAACCATCAACGTTGTTAAAGGGTAGGTAATAAACTTCATTGGGGGCGCTGATCCAGGGATAGGAGTAACCGACATCCAAAGAATCAGAATAGGTGTAGAGGGGAGTACGCAAGCGGCCCGCACGAACTTTGCCGTTATCCGATGCCTGCCAGGTGAGGTAGGCCCACTCCGCCGTAATTTCGTAATCTTTTTCACTGCGCGCGATCAACTGGGCAGTGGCGGTAATTTTCTCATTGACCTGACCAGTGACCTGCAAGCCCAACAGGTTGCGATCAAAGGTTAAATCCTCTTCGTCGTAACCATCGTAACTAACGTTGGTTTCATCATCGACCATGCCGCCGCCAACGGATAAAAACCCCGAGATGCCGACATCAGCAGCCTGCGCTAGCGGCGCTAGCATCACACTCGCTATGGCCAACGCAATGCCATGCTTTTTGTGCACGTTGTTAATTAATCTCATCAATAACCTCTCCTAAAGTTAGCCACAATTTTCCACAACACATTTCAAACAACATCAATCACCTAATCCCCATCAAGCACGGATTCAGGATTAGTTTTTGAATTTCTATGCCACGCTTTTCTATCGAAACGTAACCGACTCTCACTGCTTTTTAGTCGCGTGGATTTCATCCAACATTTTTTGTGCTTTGGTGTTCCCTTGAGCAACAGCTTTTTGCAGCCAACCCTCGGCTGCTGCAGAATCTTTTTTTGCACCTTTGCCCGTGAAATACATATATCCAACAATTAATTGCGCTTCGTCGTACCCTTGGTTAGCGGCTTTTAAATACCAGTCAAAAGCAAAAGTTGGATTCTTAGCAATGCCCATGCCTTGGTCGTACATATAACCCAGCATGTATTGCGCATTGCGATTACCTGCTTGCGCAACTTCGTCGAAGAGGGAAAAGGCGAGTGGATAATTCTGCGCTAATACCTGCCCATCCATATAAAAATAAGCAAGCGTATATTTAGCATCGAGATGACCGGCTTCAGACGCCGCGCGGTACCAACGCAAGGCAGCATCCAAATCCTGGGGAACGCCATCACCCTTATAAAAGATATTGGCGAGTTCGTATTGGGCATCAATACTCCCTTGCACCGCTGCAGCATCAAACCATTTAACCGCCTTAACAACATCTCCTTCGGTTTGGTCACCTTTGAAGTACAACATGGCCAAGGCATACTGCGCCCCGACCGATCCTTGCTCGGCAGCTTTGTTTAACCAATTAACTGCTGCGTCCACGTCTTTCTCTACGCCATCGCCGGCAAGGTACATCTTGCCAATTTGAAAGCTTGATTCACCGTGCCCCTGGTTGGCCGATTTTTTAAACCAAGCCATTGCCCGGCCAGCATCTTTAGGCATGCCCAGACCATCCGTCTGCATAAGCCCCAAGTAATATCTAGCCTCTGCATTACCAACCGAAGCCAATTGGCGAAACTCAACCAAGGCAACATCGTATTTTTGTGCCTTAAAAGCGTTAATACCGTCATTCAAGGTAGCAGATGCCGCAACGCTCAAAAAGCAACCAAAAAAAATCAGAAACCATTTCATGTTCAAACTTCCATAGTGCTGTAGTGGTTTTATCAGACGCTAATAAATGCCGCCTTTTTTGATCAATAAGACTTTATCGCTAGCAACAATCCATGAAAATTGCTCCCGTCAGCAATATTGCTGGGGTGCGCCGAGGCATGGATTCGTAGAGTT
>DQHS01000109.1 GCA_003524365.1 Cellvibrio sp.
AACGGCTTGGTGATGTAGTCATCGGCGCCGACTTCCAACCCCTGGATCTTGTTGTCTTCCTCGCCCTTGGCAGTGAGCATAATGATAGGAGTGTTGGCGGTGACCTCGTCGCGCTTTAAACGGCGCGCCAATTCAAGTCCGCTAGTGCCGGGCATCATCCAATCGAGCAGGATCAGGTCGGGTTTTTCATCGATAATAATACTGTGTGCATCCTGCGCATTACTCGCTTCCAGCACGTGATACTCGGCCATTTCCAGTGCCACCCGCAGCATATCGCGGATTGCGGATTCATCGTCAACGATCAGTATTTTGCGACCAGTCATAAAGTTCTGCCTGAAAAACTACGGTGCGCTACACAGGTTTGTGAAGCTATTGTTGCAGCTTATTAAATAAGCTCAGTGTTACACATTTATGACAGAGCAGAAATTTAGCGCCTAGCGAAAACTATAGTCCATAACAATCCCGACAAATACCGCCACCCCCACCCAGTTATTATTGAGGAACGCCTTAAAACAGGCCGCGCGGGCGCGGAAACGAATCAGCCATTGTTGATATACAAATAAACCACCGGCTACAGCCAGACCGAGATAATAAAAAGTGCCCAGCTCAAAGCGGTTGCCCACCAGTAGCAGGGCGTAGAGACACATGACTTGCAGAACGCCGGTCATCAGGCGGTCTTGCTCACCAAACAAAATCGCCGTGGATTTAACGCCGATTTTCAGGTCGTCATCGCGATCCACCATGGCGTAAAACGTATCGTAAGCAACGGTCCAGAGTACTACAGCGATATAGATCAGCCACATCCCCTCGTGCAATTCGCCCGCCTCCGCCGCATAGGCCATGGGGATGCCCCACGCGAAAGCCGCGCCCAGTACCACTTGCGGCAAATGGGTATGGCGCTTCATAAATGGATAGCAGAAGGCCAGAATCAGGCCTCCGACCGAGAGCTTGATAGTGAACGGATCGGTAAACAGCACCAGGGTGAATGCAATCAAACACAGCGCGGCAAACAGACCGAGCGCCTCACGGCTGGAGACGGCACCGGTGGCGAGCGGGCGATCCTTGGTGCGCTCGACTCTGCCATCGATCTTACGATCAGCAAAATCGTTGATCACACAGCCCGCCGCACGCATGACTATCACCCCCAACACAAAAATCACCAGATTCTTGATGCTGGGCACGCCTTTGGCTGCGATCCACAAACTCCAAAGAGTCGGCCAGAGCAGGAGCAAGGTGCCGATAGGGCGATCCATGCGCATCAGGCGCCAATAAATTGCGGACTTTTGCTTCATTTTGGCTACAAAATCGTTATTTTCAGGCGCGTTAGCCACACGTTTGAGGATTTTCGCGGCGTGAATGTTGGTTCGGTCAGCCGGGGGAGCCGCCATTATCACGGGGGCTGTAGGAGCCGAAGGAACTGCAGCTGGCGTGATGAGTGCCGCGTCATCCGCCACAGGTACGGCGATCGCTTTTGCAACTTTGGGTTTGCGCGTGACAGGTTTTGCAGTTGCCGCCACTGTTTTGGGGGCTGCAGGTTTGGCTGGAGCCGGGATAACCTTTTTGGCGGCCGGTTTGCCGCTGGTCGCTTTGGGTTTGGCTGAAGGCGTTTTTGGAGCGGCCTTCACTTCAGCAGAAGCGGCTTTTTTAGCCGCCGGTTTAGCCGTTGGCTTTTTAGGCGCAGATGCCGGAGCGGCATCCTTAGGGGAGCNNGGAGCGGCATCCTTAGGGGTTGGATCGTCAGGGGTCGTCATAGCCAAAACGCCGATTATTAAGGTTATTGGGGTTTATTGGGTTTGCGTCTAGTGATCGAGCTGATTGATAAACGCAGGCAAAAAGACTTCACTCACCAGCAGCGGTTTCCGCTGTAGATAAAACACTGAGCGCCGCCCCCAAAGCGGCTGGTTAGCTGCCAGATCGAGGGGAACATAGGCATGATCGCGACTAATTCGCGCCACCGCAATGGCACTGCGCTGCAACTGTGGCTGGCTAAACAAAAACGCTCCCAGCGGCCGATTATTCTGTTTCCGCAAATGGCGCAATGAACCAGTCAGGCTGGCGAGCGGCAGAATGCTGCGCGCAAATACCCAAGGCTCGTTGCAGCCAAAGAGGATGACCTCGCGGATCAGCGCCAGCGCCGGTTGCCTCATCCCCAATACCTGGCGTTCATTTAACGTGGGGCGCCCAATGATCTGCCGCACGACCCGCACTTTAAAATTGCCTTCACTTTGCGCAATCAAACGGGCAGTGAGCGAGCCGCTATCACCCAACCAGTCTCGCAACGCGGGGCTTGGGCGTTGATGGCGGGCAATGGATTGCAGCGGCTGCCATGCCAGCGCGGGCGATTGGTAACTCACAGCCTTGGGCAAAACGGACTCCTATCTGAGGGTGGGAGACGAGGAATATTATCGTGATTGGGCGGCAGTTTATCAGCTTGCGCTTTATTGGGTAGGGCATCGGGTGTGGCCCAGGGTGAGGAAAAAGCCGTTGCCAGTCTGCCGCAACGCCGTGATTGCAGGTAAACTCCAAGGCTTATCGATATAACCAAGGAGAAAAAACCATGCATAAGACCGACATAGTAGTAGCTTTGGCGAACAATACCGACCTGGGTGTTAATAAGGCCGACTTGGTGGTGTCCGCTTTTATCGAGCAGATTACCAATGCACTGAGCCGCGGCGAATCAGTTGCACTGCTTGGCTTTGGCACTTTTAATGTCAGTGCCCGCGCGGCGCGCGAAGGGCGCAACCCGCAGACCGGCGCGACCATCCAAATCGCCGCCAGCAAGACAGTGACCTTTAAACCGGGCAAAGGCCTTAAAGACGCCGTTAACGAGTAATCATCTTCCGGCGGCAGTTAAAACCTGCCGCCCATTCCATCGCCGCATACCTACACAAAAATCACAGAACGAATCACGCAAGATCCACTAAATAACCCATCACCCAACAATAACTCCAATAGCAACACCAAGAGGTCTTATGTCCCTTACCAATAAAATTTTACTCGGCATGGTACTCGGTGTACTGGTCGGTGTGATGTTGAATCTATTGCTCGGTTTGGATGAAACCAACACCACGGCGACCACCGCTTATGGTCAATGGATTCAGGTATTTGTGATCAATGGCGTGCTGGATGCTATCGGCCAGATTTTTGTGGCATCACTGAAATTATTGGTGGTGCCGTTAGTGTTTGTATCGCTGGTATGTGGCGCAGCCTCGCTCGGCGGTCATAGTCGAATGGGTGCATTGGCCACCAAAACGGTAGTGTTGTATTTACTAACAACAGCACTGGCGATTGCGCTAGCGATGGGCGTTGCCATTATTGTTGAACCGGGCGCGGCGGTAGATATGGCCGTAGCCAGCAATTACGCCGCCCCTGCAGCCCCTTCGGTTAAAGACACGTTTATAAACATTTTCCCCAGCAATCCGATTCAGGCCATGGCCGAAGGCAACATGTTGCAGGTGATTGTGTTTTCGATTTTGTTTGGCGTTGCTATTTCGCGTACCAGCGGTGAAATTGGCAAAAGCATGGCGACCTTTTTCGATCATCTCAACGAAGTCGTATTGAAGATGGTGATGTTGTTAATGCAGCTCGCGCCCTACGGCGTGTTTTGTCTGCTGGTGAAGCTATTTTCGTCGCTTGGCTTTGGTGCGATTCTCGATTTGGCCAAGTACTTTTTCACCGTACTGTTCGTATTACTTTTACACGGTCTAGGTGTTTACGGACTGCTACTGAAAACACTNNGTCGATAATAAAGTCGCCAGTTTTTCAGTGCCGCTCGGCGCAACTATTAATATGGACGGCACGGCGATTATGCAGGGCGTGGCCACCGTTTTTATCGCGCAGGCTTATAATATTGATATTGGTATCGCCGGTTATTTGATGGTGATTTTGACTGCAACGCTCGCCTCGGTCGGCACTGCAGGTGTTCCCGGTGTGGGTTTGGTTACGCTGGCGATGGTGCTGCAATCGGTGGGTTTGCCGGTTGAAGGCATTGCATTAATTATCGGCGTGGATCGCTTTTTAGATATGGTGCGCACAGCAGTCAATGTGACCGGCGATGCGGCAGTATCGGTGATTGTCGGCAACAGCGAAAAAATGTTAGATCGCACTCGCTATGAAAATATGACATTAAATGCGGAGACAGATCCAGTTTAAAATCGAAAGGCGATAACCTTATGCAGGCCAACAACTTTATTTTAGGCGACTATTTACAACGCATTGGATTCAGCAGAGATCCCACCAGTGATGCAGAAGGTGTGCGTCAATTAATGCGCGCGCAATTACTGTCAGTACCGTTTGAAAATCTGGATGTACAGGCCGGTAAAATTGTCTCGCTCGCACCGGAAGATATTGTCGAAAAAATTATCTACCGTCGGCGCGGTGGTTATTGCTACGAGGTGAACGGGCTATTTGCAATGGCACTGACTGCGCTGGGCATTAACTACGACATCATTGGCGCACGTCCCATGTTTTATCCACAGCGCCGCCCCAAAAGCCATATGGTGCTGCTGGTAAAAATTGGCGCAGAGCGCTGGCTCTGCGATACCGGTTTTGGCAGTTTTGGACTGCGCGCACCCATTGGCCTGCATCAACGAGGCGAGATCATAGCTCAAGACGATGAAAGCTTTTTGCTAGAACACAATGAACACGGAGAATATGTTGTAAAAGCACGAGTAAAAGGTAAGTGGCTCAATCAATTTTGTTTTGATATCCATCCTATGGAATGGATAGATTTTTCGCTACCGAATTATTACAACTCCACTCATCCTGATGCTGTATTTGTAAAACAGTATTTGGTTATGCAACAGCACCCAAACGGACGCACGCTACTGTCTGGCAATCTGTTGAAAAAAATGATGGGGGATCAAGAAGTTATAAGCGAGGTTTCACCCGCAGAGCTGAATGATGTTTTGCAGCGCGAGTTTGCGCTAAAACTTTGATCCGTTAACCAACCAGTGACAGCTAAAAAAGAAAAAGCGGATGGCATTGCTGGCATCCGCTTTTTTATGGCAGGCACAAGAGTTAATGCCGCGTTGCGCTGTCCGTATCAAACTCAACACTGATCGATAGATCCTCGACAAGACAAGGCCAACGCTCCAATTCTTCTGTCCAACCTTTGTCACGATGGGCGTTCACATAATCGGTAATGTTGGCGCTTTCAAAATCGTGCTCGTTTAACAGCAATTCTGCCGAAAATAACACCGCCTGATCCAACTCGTTGGCAAAAGGTTCGCCAATTAATTCGTGAGCAATCACATTGGCGACCGTCATATCCATAGGCGCGAGTGGAATACCACTTTTCGCCATAAAACGATCATTCACTTCTTCCAGCAAACGGTGCGCAAGATAAGCTTCATCCAATAAAGCCTCTAGCTGGCTGTGCGGATCAACAATCGACGGTGGCGACATAAAATAATCGCTCGCAATTTTTAACAACGGCTCAACATCTTTAGCGATGCCAGCCTCTTTCGCCATGCTGCGGATAGCATCGATAAAGTCGGGTACGTGCTTAATGTAGCGCACCACAAAATCGGCCAGCCCTTTGGCAGCTTGTTGCTCCGGTAATTTAATTGCGGTGTGCAAGCGCTTTTTACGGCACTCCACGAATTCCAGCAGTTTTCCAGTCGCAGAATCCTGCTCCTGCGCCTGCCGGATAAGCTGGCGAATAGGGTTTAAGGGGTCGCTCAATCTGTTTCTCTGATAGTCGCTATAGGTAATCACATTAGCAGTCCTGCATGATTCTGCTGACATTCGTAAGTCGCGCTTTAAAAGTAAACCATGACCAAGTAAACGCAAGTGAGTCTTAATACCGACTTTTTATAAAAACCTGAGTAACTAACGAAATCGGCCTGAGGGATGTTTTTGGTGCCATCAGGCCGGAGCGCATTGAGATAAATTTAGAATGCGCCGGAGAGCTTCAGACGAATGGTGTTATCCAGATCGCCACTCAGGTATTGTTGAAACTGCACGCTTAGATCGAGACTTCCAAGGGTTTGCCCAACGCCCAACACGCCATAAGCCCCACCTTCTATATCGATATCTTCCGAGTAACAGTTGCTACAAGAACTAATAGCGCGCTCAGAATAGAGCATGCCGCTAACGCCTCCGCGCACAGTGAAAAAACTCATATTGTCTTGCCCAAAACGGTATTTGGGACCGTATTCAGCGAATATCATAATGGCGGTGGCATCGGATTCGGAGTAGTCAGTATCGCCCCAGTAATCTTCCACATACTGTGAAAATTCAGCGTTATCGCGATAAAACAAAATGCTGGTGCCCAGCACCAATGTATTTTCAGTCTTGCTCGAATAGTACTCGGCTGCGCCACCGATGGCAGTGGCGGTGTCCTCAATCCATTGTTCGGCAGCGGCTTGAGAGTCGATAGTCACATGATCCACATGGCCGGACCAGCTCCACCCTGTGTAGTCAATATTATTGGGATTGTTGCTTGAAGGCGCAGCTGCAAATGCGACTGATGTGAGCAGACTGGTACCTAGGAGACAGCTGGTTAATAGGGCATTGGCCATAATAGTGATCCATCATAAGTTGAAGACAGGTTGAAAAACGTGCGCAACATACTGGGATTAACGCAATTTGTAACGCGGGTTGAAAGGATTTTGGACGAAATAATCTGTATGACAACTTAACAATCAGCCTAATAGCACGGCATTCCGTGAATTCGGCGCCCCAAGTCTATATAATTCGCGCATCTTTTTAGCGACGCAGCTCTCTGCCCCCGAGTGAACCAACCTATGACCGACCCTATTGCGCCCAATCAACGAATTGCAACAGTGGCCCGCAACACCCTGGAAACTAAAATCAGCGTCAGCCTTAATCTGGATGGCGCCGGTAAAGGCGTGTTCAAGACCGGCGTGCCTTTTCTTGAGCACATGATGGACCAGATCGCCCGCCACGGGATGATCGATCTGGACGTGACCTGCGACGGAGACACTCATATCGACGATCACCACTCGGTGGAAGATATCGGTATCACCATTGGCCAGGCGATTGCCAAAGCGGTAGGTGATAAAAAGGGCATTCGCCGTTACGGTCACGCCTATGTGCCACTCGATGAAGCCTTATCGCGTGTTGTTATCGACTTTTCCGGTCGCCCCGGTCTGGTCATGCAGATTCCGTTTACGCAAAAGCGTGTCGGTCAGTTTGATGTGGAATTGTTTTGGGAGTTTTTTCAGGGCTTCGTGAACCACGCCGGAGTCACTCTGCACGTGGACAATCTGCGCGGCCACAATGCCCATCACCAGATCGAAACTGTGTTTAAAGCCTTCGGCCGTGCCCTAAGGATGGCGCTCGAACTCGACCCGCGCATGGAAGGCATCATGCCGTCTACCAAAGGTAGCCTCTGATTTATGACAAATGGTAAACAGACCGTCGCCGTGATCGACTACGGCATGGGTAATCTCCACTCAGTGGCCAGCGCCCTGAGCCACGTCGCTCCCGAACAACAAGTAGTAGTAACGGCCGATCCCGCTGTAGTCGCCGCTGCCGACCGCGTAGTGTTCCCCGGTGTGGGTGCAATTCGCGACTGTATGGCCGAAATCAAACGCCTCGGCTTCGACAAATTGCTACGCGAGCAAATCGCCACTGGTAAACCGGTACTCGGCATTTGTGTGGGCATGCAGGCACTGATGGAGCACAGCGAAGAAAACGGCGGTGTAGATTGCATAGGTATCCTGCCGGGAAAAGTGCGCTTCTTCGGTGAAAACCATCAGGATGCGGCGGGAAACCACTTGAAAGTGCCGCATATGGGCTGGAATCAGGTCAAGCATAATGATCACCCGCTTTGGGCGGGTATCGAGCAGGATAGCCGATTCTATTTCGTGCACAGTTTTTATGTTTTTGCCAAAGATAGCGACATTATCGCGGCAACTTGCGATTACGGCGTGACATTTCATGCAGCATTGACCCGCAGCAACCTGTTTGCGGTGCAATTCCACCCGGAAAAAAGCCATACGGCAGGCCTACAACTGCTGAAGAATTTTTTACATTGGGATGGCAGGGCGTAAATCAGGGCGCGGCAAGCAGCGCCCCTACGGGCGGCAATGATGTAGGGGCGCCGCTTGCTGCGCCCAAAAACGCGCCAAAAAACTGCGTCCAACAATACGCAATTTGTTTTATCCCCATATACACAACGATTATCGGGTGCTGCAAGCAGCGCCCCTACGTGAGACAGAAGATGCTGATTATCCCCGCAATTGATTTAAAAGACGGCCAATGTGTGCGCTTGCGCCAGGGTTTGATGGATGATTCCACCGTGTTTTCCGATGATCCCGTCGCGATGGCAGCACAATGGGTGCAACAAGGCTGTCGCCGTTTGCATCTGGTCGACCTGAACGGCGCCTTTGAAGGCAAGCCTGTTAATGGTGGCGTTGTCACCGCTATCGCTAAAGCCTACCCGAAGTTGCCGATCCAAATCGGCGGCGGTATCCGCAGCGCAGAAACCATTGAGTACTACCTGAATGCCGGCGTGGAATACGTGATTATCGGCACCAAAGCGGTAAAAGAGCCGCAGTTTGTGACCGATATGTGCAAACAATTTCCCGGTCATATCATTGTCGGCCTCGACGCCAAAGACGGTTGGGTAGCTACCGATGGCTGGGCAGAAGTCTCCAACATACAGGCGAGTGAACTGGCCGAACGTTTTGAACAGGACGGAGTGAGTAGCATCGTCTACACCGACATAGCCCGCGACGGCATGATGCAAGGCGTGAATGTACAGGCGACTGTCGCTATGGCGCAGGCCTCCAGCATCCCAATTATCGCCTCCGGCGGCGTGACCAATATGGACGATATTATTGCGCTCAAAGCCGAGTCCCATAAGGGTATCTGTGGTGCCATCACCGGTCGTGCGATTTACGAAGGCACGCTGACCATGGCAGAAGCGCAGGCCTACTGCGATGCCAATTAAGAATGGGAGTCGGTAGGTTGGCACTGAGGTACGAAGCCCAGCATGACCATCTTGCCGCAACAACAAAAAATCGAAAATTGTGATGGCCGCTTTAAAAACGTCACGTGCGTTCTGCGAGCCAAAGGGGTTGGGCTTCGCACCTCAGCACCAACCTACACAGCACCCTGAATCAAGTTTGGATACGAGACGTTAAGCTTATGGCACTCGCAAAACGCATAATTCCCTGCCTCGATGTCGACAATGGCCGCGTGGTCAAAGGCGTGCAATTTCTGGATATTCGCGATGCGGGTGATCCGGTGGAAATCGCCAAGCGCTATAATCTGGAAGGCGCAGATGAAATTACCTTCCTTGATATCACCGCGACCCATGAAGGGCGTGATACCACAGTACACACGGTAGAGAAGATCGCCAGCGAAGTGTTTATCCCTCTCACCGTGGGCGGCGGTATTCGCACGGTGGATGATATTCGCACCATGCTTAACGCCGGTGCGGACAAAGTGGGAATCAACTCCGCCGCTGTTTTTAATCCTGATTTTGTTAAAGCCGCGTCAGACCGCTTTGGTGCTCAATGCATTGTTGTGGCAATTGATGCCAAAAAAGTTAGCGCTGAAGGTGAAGAGCCGCGCTGGGAAATTTTCACCCACGGCGGACGCAAACCGACTGGCATCAATGCTGTCGAGTGGGCAATCCGCATGGCGGAATACGGCGCGGGCGAGATTCTACTTACCAGTATGGATGGCGACGGCACTAAAAAAGGCTACGATTTGGGTGTCACCCGCGCGATTAGCGATGCAGTGTCGGTGCCGGTAATTGCCTCGGGTGGTGTAGGTAATCTGCAGCATTTGGTGGATGGCGTAACACTTGGCCGCGCGGATGCAGTTTTGGCAGCAAGTATTTTCCACTTCCGCGAATACACCGTGCCACAAGCTAAAGAGTTTATGCGCGCACAGGGAATTGAAGTACGTTTGTAATTGCTGAACAGATTGTAAAAAAGACGAAAAAGGGCGCCCACAGAGCGCCCTTTTTCGTGTCCGGCCTAAAGCGTGCTTTAGGCCGCGCGGTACTGCTTAAGCATATCCGACACTTTCGGCTCGGACGCTTGAATAAAGTCGATAAATTCCCCAACGCCAGTTTCAGCGTCGTCGCGGCTATCAAACGGACCTATATCCACGCCTTCACGGGTGGTGTAGTACCAGTAGCCATCTTTTTGTAAGTAGCGACCATGGCGTGAAGGTACTGAACCTTGTTCGCCCATTCTGTTTGATGTAGCCATATAAGCCCCTCGCTCTTGTTCCTGAAAATCGAATCCTTCATGGGTTGATCAAATATCAACCTCGCTGATTATAGACATCATTGATAAATGCCGGCTAGATTTAGTTGGTCTTGCAAAGCCCACCATTAATAACCAAAAGTTTGCTTTTTAAAATTAATGCGCCACTTTTAAGGACTTTAAGACTAAATCAAGAGAAAATGGATCAATCGGCACCCAAACCTGCGGCCACAAATTGATCGGAGGCGCTATGCAGGCATTCGATTGCTGTATCGCACTGCTGGGCGCCATCAGCTGTGAAGCTTTGACCAATTGCACATCATATTGTTCCAGCAGCGGTTGCAGCCGCTCTAATTCGGCGAGCGTTTCCGGGTAGGGGTGGCCGATGGCGATTGCTGAGCCACGTTGTCGGGCAAGTTTGAGCGCGCGTATCAGCTGGTATTTGATCTTGCTGCTGCTTCGCTCGTCATCCAGAAACACATCGCGTCTGCGGCTAGGCAGTTGGATTTTTTCGGCCATGATTAACGCCTGAGTCTGGGCACTGGTGCGACTATCAACAAAATACAATTGCCGGTTTTTTAACTCTTCCATCAACCAGCGCATAGGTTCCACTTGCTCAGTCAGCAGGCTGCCCATATGGTTGTTGACACCTTTGATGTGCGGAACGTTAGCGATGTTTTGGCGCAAGACCGCGAGAAATTCAGCACGCTGCATCCCGCTTATCAAGCCGCCGCGCCCCAAAGGGTAATTGTGGCGATTACTCATAGGCGCATGCAGCATGATTTCTTTACCGCGTCGATGGGCGCGCTCAGCCAGTTCAATTCCGTGGGGAGTAAAGGGAAGAACAGCGAGGGTAAAATCACCGCTTAAATCGACAGTGCGCTTGCCGAGCGCAAGGTTGTAACCAATATCATCGATGATGACAGCAAGGTGACCCTGAGCAAATATAGGATGGCTGAGTGAGAGCGTTGCCAAAAACAGGAAGGCTGCACCTAAAGCAAAGCGATTAGCAATTAGCTTCAGCACGCGAATTTATTCGTGGTCGCCTTCGGCGGGGATTTCAGGTTGGACAACTATATCTGCTGCTATCGGCGCCGCTCCAGTCTGAGCGGCGGCGAGCGGCGAGCGCTGAATAAAAATATGCAACCCTTTGAGCAAGTTCAGCGCTTCGTGTAACTGGTTATCTTCTTTGAGCAATTCCGCACTGCTGATGCGATTATTGGCGCGTTCTTTACTGGTACTTTCCTTCCCGCCCTTGCTATTACCAAGATGGCGGGCGAGGTCGGCTTCAGTAGTAGCTAAGCCTTTCTGAATAGCCGAAATTTCCACGCGCTCGACATCGACATCCGGCTGAATACCCTGCGCCTGAATCGAGCGTCCGTTGGGGGTGTAATAAAGCGCGGTGGTGAGCTTGATGGCGCGGTCGTTACTGATCGGAATCACCGATTGCACCGAGCCTTTGCCGAAACTGCGGGTGCCCATAATGACGGCGCGCTTGTGATCCTGCAGGGCACCCGCGACGATTTCCGAAGCCGAAGCAGAGCCGTCATTGATCAGCACTACCAGCGGTAGATTATTAGTGATATCGCCCGCTTCAGCGTTATAGCCGATATTGCTGTTATCGAGGCGACCCTGGGTGTAAACCACTTGCCCGCCATCCAGAAAGGCATCAGCCACTTCGACTGAAGCTTGCAACACACCACCAGGATTGTTGCGCAAATCGAGAATGATGCCTTTTGTATCGGGATTTTTCTTTAATCGCTCGCGCAGTTTTTTGGCGACCTCTTTGCCGGTATCCAGTTGGAACTGGGCGACGCGGATGTAGAAATAATCTTGCTCCAGAATACGCGTACGCACACTTTGCACTTTGATGATGTCGCGTACTAAATTGAAATCGAGCGGTTGATCAACGCCTTCGCGCATCACGGTAATTTTGATCGGGCTGTTTTTCGAGCCACGCATCAAGTTGACTGCTTTATTTAAATCCATTCCTTTCACGGGGCTATCGTCGATGCGAATTACGACATCGCCTGACAAGATTCCCGCGCGTGCGGACGGACTGTCATCAATCGGTGTGACCACTTTGATAAAACCTTCGTCGAGACTTACTTCCAGACCGATACCACCAAATTCACCGGAAGTGCTGGCCTGTAAATCGGTGAAAGCTTCTTTATCGAGATAGGCCGAGTGTGGGTCGAGTTCGGAGATCATACCTTTGATGGCATATTCAAGCAGCTTGGCATCATCAATTTCATCGACATAGCCGTTGCGCACATGGTCGTAAACGCGGGTAAAGGTGCGCAGCTCTTCGAGCGGCAGCAAGCCTGCATCGGGGGTCGTGATCTTGTCGTCTGCGATACAAATAGTCGACAACACAAGGCTGAGCAATGCGCCCATAGCACAGTGCGTGGCGACAACGTTGGCGTTAAACCGAAATGTAAAAGCAGCGCGAAACATAAGGTCTCCGAAGACCGGAACAGCTGAGAAATAAAGGATTGCCCTGGGTCGCAAAAACGACGGCTTAGCGGGCGCACACTAAGCTAAACCATAAAAAAATGACAGCCGTTACCAAAAATAATTCCGCCACCGGAAACGGGGTCAACCGCGCGCCAACCAGCCGCCCGGATCTATAGGTTTGCCGTTATGACGAATTTCAAAATAGAGCCCGGCACCTGCCTGCCCGCCCGAGTTCCCCACATTAGCAATTGCCTCTCCCGCCTGCACTGGTTCACCGGCTTTCTTCAACAAATTCTGGTTGTGAGCGTATAGGCTTAGATACCCCTCGCCGTGATCCACAATCACCAGCAAACCGTGGCCGCCAAAATAATCAGCAAACACTACGCGGCCATGGTGAACCGCAATAACGGAATTGCCCATAGGTGCAGAAATATAAGCACCGCTCCAACTCATCTGCCCTGCAATACGAGCGCTGCCAAAGCGGTGAATCATGCTGCCCTGAGTAGGCCAGGGTAAACGGCCTTTGCGCAATGAGAATTTTTCACCACCCTTTGGCAAGGGCACATAACTGGGGGAATTTACCGCACCAGTAGTAGCAACACGTTTGGTTACGCGCTCCAGCAAGGCTTGCAAGCGGCGGCGATCTTCGCTGAGTTGGTTGAGTTCCTGGCTTTTGTTTTTAAGTTGGCTGTTCACTTTGGCAAGCGCCTGCTGGCGTTCGCCGTGAATGGTTTTTAATTGCGCGCGCTGGGCATCCAGCTCACCTCGCATAGCGCTTAACTCAAGTGTTTTTTTTTCTATTTCCGGCGTGAGCGCATCGATGCGGGTGATGGTGTCCAAATAAGTTTGCATTTTATTGCTGTGCGCTTCCATAAAATAACTATGGTATTTCATGATGCGCGATAACTGGTCAGGCGACTCCTGATTCAGCAGCACCTTCACTTCACTTTGCTCGCCGAGTTTGTGCGCCGCGCGCATTTGCTCAGCAATTTGTGCCTGCTGGTTTTTGCGGGCCTGCTCGAGTTGAGTGCGCTCATCTTTTAATTTATCAAGCTCTTTATTTTGTTCATTGAGCTGTTTATTAATGTCGCTAGCTTTTTTTTGTAGCTCATTAATTTGCGTTTCGGATTTCTCAAGATTTTTTTGCAAATCCGAGCGTGTGCCTTGCACCTGTTTTAATTCTTTTTGCAGCGCTTCAATTTCTTTTTGCAGTTTCGCCATCTCGGCTTTTTCATCGGCGTAACTGTGACTTGCCAATGTTAGCGCAACACAAAGTAGGCTATTGAGCGCGAAAGTTTTAGAGAATGCAAAAGAGCGACGCATATTTTTATTTATCTGAAAATGTAAACGTAAATTCGTAGGATGGGTGGAGCGCAAGCGATACCCATCAACAGGTTTGATCGATAATTCCAGGTGGGTATCGCTACGCTCCACCCACCCTACACGTACATCAATTAAACAAGGGTAATCAAATTTCTACCGGTCATTTCCGCTGGTTGTGGAAGGCCCATCAAATGCAACATGGTGGGTGCCACATCAGCGAGTGAACCGCCCGGTGCAATAGTGCCCTTGCGCGCACTGCAAAAAATAAACGGTACCGGCAAGGTGGAGTGTTGGGTATTGGGCTGCCCGGTTTCATCGTCGAACATTTCTTCTACGTTGCCGTGGTCGGCGGTAATCAAGGCTTCACCACCCACTTTTTCTACCGCTGCCAATACGCGGCCCACACAAATATCTACTGCTTCAACGGCTTTAGTCGCCGCTTCCATAATGCCGGAGTGGCCGACCATATCGCAGTTGGCGTAGTTGCAAATGATCGCGTCGTATTTGCCCGACTCAATTGCCTCAACTAATTTGTCGGTCACAATCGGCGCATTCATTTCCGGTTGTAAATCGTAAGTGGCGACTTGTGGTGATGGAACCAGAATACGGTCTTCACCGGGGTAGACAACTTCATTACCGCTATTAAAAAAGAAAGTTACGTGTGCGTACTTTTCAGTTTCCGCGATACGCAATTGCGTTTTGCCCAGTTGCGAAATGTAATCACCAAACGAGTTGGTTAAATCTTCCGGCGGAAAGGCGATAGGCGCGTTGATGCTGGAGGCGTATTCGGTGGTTTGCACAAAGTGTGCGATTTCCGGATTCATCTCGCGTTCAAAACCGGTGAAGTTTTCTTCAATAAGTGCGTTGGTAATTTCGCGCGCGCGATCAGGGCGGAAATTCATAAAAATTACCGAGTCACCATCATTAATGGTGGCGACCTCTTCGTCTTCTGCACAAATCACAGTGGCTTTAACAAACTCGTCGTTTTCACCGCGCTCATAAGCCGCTTTCAAACCATCGACCGCAGTGAGTGCATCAAATTCTGCATCGCCGGTGACCATTACATCATAAGCGGCCTTTACGCGATCCCACCGGTTGTCGCGGTCGAGAGCAAAGTAGCGGCCGACAATAGTGGCTACGCGACCTGCCCCCAATTCTTTAAAAATATCTTGCGCGCGCTGCAACGATTTTTCCGCACTGCGCGGCGCTGTATCGCGGCCATCCAAAAATGCGTGCAAGTAAACTTCTTTTGCACCGCGCTGCACTGCCATTCTCATCATTGCATAGATGTGTTCTTCGTGGCTGTGTACACCGCCATCAGAAAGTAGGCCGAGAATATGTACCGCCTTGCCTGAGGCAATAGCGCCATCAATGGCTTTCACATAAACCGGATTGGTAAAAAAATCACCGTCGCTGATCGCTTTATTGATGCGCGTAAAATTCTGGTAGACGACGCGGCCAGCGCCGAGCGTCATATGTCCCACTTCGCTGTTACCCATTTGCCCTTCCGGCAAACCCANNACGGGTTTGTGGGCGGCGGCAATCGCGTTGTATTTGGTTTTTTCGGAGTAACCAAAGCCGTCGAGGATCAGCAGAACTACAGGTTTTTTCGCGCTCATAAATCGCTTCCAATGTCGGATTAACATGAATCGGTCGATGCTGGCAGCCGCTTGTGGCAACTAAGGTATGCAACCGTGAGGTGATGGTTCGGGCAAATGCCCGAGAATGACAAGCATTCTAGCGGGTTGGACGCCCTAACTCTATGTTTAATCAGGCTATCG
>DQHS01000060.1 GCA_003524365.1 Cellvibrio sp.
GCGGCGGTGGCGAAATCAGGGTCACACCGGGAACCGAGTGACGCAGACGCGCGATCAACGCATTCACTTTGCCGCCAGGCAGCTGACCGCCCTCACCGGGTTTTGCACCCTGAGCGACTTTAATTTGCAATACTTCGGCGTTCACCAGATAAGCCGGTGTCACACCAAAACGGCCCGAGGCCACTTGCTTGATTTTGGACGATTTGATCGTGCCGTAACGTGCTGGATCTTCACCGCCTTCACCAGAATTTGAGCGTCCACCCAAACGGTTCATGGCTTCAGCCAGGGCTTCATGCGCCTCTGGTGACAGAGCACCGAGCGACATACCCGCTGAGTCAAAACGTTTGATCACGCTTTCGATAGGCTCAACTTCCGACAATGGCACTGGCTTGCAGGCATCTTCACGGATCGCTAACAAATCGCGCAGCATGGATACCGGGCGCTTGTTTACCAGATCGGCATAGTTGCGCCAGAGCGCGTAGTTGCCACTTTGTACCGCGCGCTGCAGTGTTTGCACCACATCGGGGTTGTAGGCGTGGTATTCGGAGCCGTGCACGTACTTGAGCAGACCGCCCTGAACAATCGGCTTGCGATCCAACCATGCACTTTGCGCGAGGATTTTCTGATCAGCTTCCAGATCTTCAAAACGCGCGCCCGCAATACGCGACGGCGTACTCTCGAAGCACATGGAGACCACTTCTTCTGATAGACCAATCGCTTCAAACAACTGGGCACTGCGATAAGAAGTCACCGTTGAGATACCCATTTTGGACAGGATCTTCAACAGACCTTTATCGATACCTTTGCGATAGTTTTTATACGCCGTATCCACATCGCTCAGCAATTCGCCAGTTTCGATCAAATCATTGAGCACGTAATAGCTCAGGAATGGATACACCGCCGTCGCGCCATAGGCGATTAATGCAGCGATCTGGTGTGGATCGCGCGCGCTACCGGTTTCAACAATCAGGTTGGCATCACAACGCAAACCAACCGTGGTCAAATGCTGGTTAACAGCACCTACTGCTAGCAGCGCAGGAATGGGCAACAAGCCTTTTTCAAAGCCATAATCGCTCAGCACCATCAGCACTTTGCCGGATTTAACCGCAGCAGCAACATCGTCGCACAGTTTAACCAGTGCAGCTTTAAGATTGGTTTGCTCAGCGTTGTAGTAAAGCGAGAATTTCGCCACTTCGTAGCCGGGACGATTCAAGTTCATAAGGCCGCGAAATTTCTCGGGCGAAAGAACGGGCGAGCTGAGAATCACGCGGTCGGCGTGCTCGGGCAACTCGTCGTAGACAGGCAATTCACGACCAAGGCAAGTTTCCAGCGACATCACAATCGCTTCGCGCAGCGGGTCGATGGGCGGGTTGGTGACCTGCGCAAACTGCTGACGGAAATAGTCGTAGAGTGAACGCTGTTGACGTGACAGCACGGCCATAGGGGTATCGTCCCCCATGGAACCTACTGCTTCCTGACCGCCTTCAGCCAGCGGGCGCAACAATTGATCGCGCTCTTCAAAGCTTACCTGGAACATCTTCATGTTGGCTTTGAGGGCGATGCCTTCAATACCGTTTTCTTTGGCATCGGTATTCAGCGTCGATTCAACACGTAAAGCACGCTCTTTCAGCCACTTTTTATAGGGCTGGGTGGATTTCAGCTGATTGTCGATGTCCTGAGTGTTGTGCAAGGTGCCGGTCAGAGTGTCGATCGACATAATCTGGCCAGGGCCAAGACGGCCTTTGGCAACTACGTCGGCTGGATCATAGGCGTACACGCCCACTTCCGAAGCCACGGTGATCATGTCGTCTTTGGTGATAACCCAGCGCGATGGGCGCAGACCGTTGCGGTCGAGGGTACATACCGCGTAACGACCGTCGGTAATTACCAAGCCAGCAGGGCCATCCCAAGGTTCGATATGCATGGAGTTGTATTCGTAGAACGCGCGCAGATCCGGGTCCATATTCTCCACGTTCTGCCATGCTGGTGGCACCAGCATACGAATGGCACGGTGCAACTCCATACCGCCCAAGGTAAGGATTTCAAGCATGTTATCCAGACTGGATGAGTCGGAACCGGTGCGATTCACCAGCGGCGTTACGGTGTTCAAATCAGGCAACAGCGGCGTCACAAATTTCGGGGTACGGGCTACTGCCCAGTTGCGGTTGCCCACAATGGTATTGATCTCGCCGTTGTGTGCAAGCATGCGGAACGGCTGGGCCAGCGGCCAGNNCGCTCATCAGCCAAGTCAGAAAAGAAACGCGGCAAATCAACCGGCATCATCAATCCTTTGTAGGAGAGAATTCCGGTGCTCAAGCTGCAGACGTAGAAAGACTTATCGTCCGCAAGGCGTATTTCGGCCTTGCGGCGCGCCATAAACAACTTGGAGTTGACCTGTTCGATTGTCAGGTCGGGGTTGTTTACGAATAAATGGTTGAACGTCGGCAGCGAGCGCAGAGCGATTGGACCGAGACAAGTCGGGTCAACCGGAACTTCGCGCCAGCCAGCGACGATCAGGCCTTGGGCAGTCAGCTCTTCGGACAGCACNNGTCTTGCCGTCGGCGTTGATCCCGCCGCGGTGGGTCATGCAGGTCAAGGCTTCAATTGCCGTTTTAAGCAGACGATGGCTGGTGCTGCCCTTTAAATGGGCAATCAAACCAAAACCGCAGTTATCTTTGAACTCGTCTATCTGGTAGAGGCCAGTGGTCATAGGCTGATTCTCAACAAAAATCACTATCAAGGGATACGTAAGTATTAAGAGCAAAGCTCATGCGAAAGCCGCGCCAAATCCTATCCCAGACAAAAAAGCCCCTGGTATCCAGAGGCTAGGCAAATGGGCGCAGGATATTACCCGCTTGAAGGGGCATTAGCAAGACAACTACCAGAGCGGGAGATGTGGTTACATGAGCCCAATTGGTGCAAAAAGCGGCCAGCTATGGCAATTATATTGCCCTGAATGCAGGCGCTAACATTAGGACGACTTGCCCCAACGTTCGGGGGTGAGGGTTTGTTTGGCGCCAAAAGACTGCTGATCAGCAGCCGTTGCACTGTCCTTGCACTCACCACGCACCCAGAGGTGATAGCGTGAAATACTACGGTCCAACTCAAAAAACCCCTCGCGGCAGTAACCTGAATGCTTGACCACATAGGCGGTATTTTCTAGCAGCCGTTCATAAGTACCACGCCCCACGTCAATACCACCCTGCGCAAACTCCTGCCCCGGATTGGTACCACGACGTGCTACGCGAATATGGTTGGGAATACTTTCTTCCGGCCAGCGCAAGCGATAGGTAAACATTTTGGATTTATTGGGCAATATCGCCACTTCCAGCGTCTCGGCCATTTCAGTTTCGACATAGCTGCGCCCAGTGGAACTGCACCCAACAACCATGCACATCAACAACGTGAAGATAACAACCTTACCCATCTATCTGCCCTATGATCGGTTTAACAATTTACGAGTGGATCGCGGGTGGATTAAAGAATTCCCGCCAGAAGCCGACACACTGGTGATAACACACGTTTATTGCCCACACTATACGCGCATCTAGCCGGAGCCTGCCATGGGTTCACTACACACACCGCCCCAGCGGATAAACAGCCTGCTGTTGACCTGTATTATCAGCCTGAGTTCACCCGCATTGGGCAGCTCGATTGTGCCCGATGACATCGCCTACAAACCCAAATCCACTCAAGAAGCCAGCACCACCCCGGCCGAGAGCGGTGTGGTTGTGGGCACGGGCGAGTTGCCGACAACTTCCACAAATGTGCCACCAACCCAATATCTCACCAGCAGCCAATGCCCCGACCAGAGCCGCAGCCATGACAATTTTTACAAGTCAGTGGCCATCACCCAATTTTTACGCAGCTCGCCCCACACGGCTAATGCGGGTAACCTCTATGCCGCCGAAGCGGGATTGCCTGAACTTATCCGCGCCCAACTGCGCCAGAAATACCAATCTATAGGCCCGGCAGTAATACCCATGGGGTTTGCGCACCCCGACCTGAGCGAGACCCAACTCAAGCAGCAGGCGCAAAAAATTGCGCGCCAAACACGCACCCAATTTGTGTTGAGCGGAACAATTGTGGATATGGCCATGCTGGCGCCAGACACTACCTACAACCCCAACCTATACCGCCAACTTGCCAACGGCTTTCACGACCTCACCCACATTAAAATATTTGACCAACGCACCCGGGTGATGAGCATGGAAGTGCACTTGCGCGACGGTTTTACCGGTGAACTGTTGCTCACTAAAACCTACTCAACCAATGGTATCTGGAACCAGCGTCGGCCAATCGGCTTTGATTCCCCCGCCTTTGCCAAAACCCATTACGGTAAACGGGTCAAATCGCTGGCCAGTAAAATCAGTAACGAATTGGCGCAGGTTATCCACTGCCAACCCTTTATGGCGGCGATTGATAGCGCGCCCGGACAAACCCAAGTGTTATTGCACGGCGGAGCCAACAACGGTCTGCACGCGGGCGATAATCTCAGCCTGTACCAAGTGATCATGGTGGGCTCCAACAGCGAGTATCAGGTGACCGATACTCGCCTGGTGAAGCGCGAAACACGCCTGCATCTGAGTGAGGTTTACCCCGCACACAGCATCGCCATCATTGAAGGGGGCAGTTATTTGAACGGCAGCTATCTGGCCGCAAGCGAATAAGCGATTAAGGCTTGGGGGGTTCGCTCGCTCCATAGTGCTCTTGCAGATACGCATCGTGCGAGGGCAGGCTTTTTACCATATTAAAAATGGCAGAGCGCGCCAGTTTCAGCGTTTCGCTGATTTGTTCAAAATCGAGATTATCGACCCGCGGGCTGTATTTTTGCGGACGAATCCCCATACCTTCAAATACTGATTGCCAGCTAGTGCTGCGAAATAACTCGTCGTTATCTTCCCGCAAAATCCCGTGACCTTTGAACAGATCGATGCGTTCGCGTAGCGACTCAGGCAGCTCCATGGTTTTACACCAGCGCCAAAAATCGCTGTCGTCGCGCTCAGTCGTACAGTAGTGCAGCACGATAAAATCGCGCACCTCTTCAAAATCAGCACCCATGCGGCGATTGTATTCCCGCTGCAAACTCGGCTCGCAATCGGCATCGGGAAAAAAGCGTAAAAAGAAATCCATACCGCGCGCTATTAAATGGATTGCCGTAGATTCCAGCGGTTCAATAAATCCACCCGACAAGCCCAGTGCCAGACAATTACCACTCCAAAATTCCTTGCGCCGCCCGGTATTAAAACTAATCAAGCGGGGATCGTTGATGCGCGGCGCATCGAGATTTTTCAGCAGCGTGGTTTTGGCTTCAGCGTCGCTGCAAAATTTACTGGAATACACGTAGCCGTGACCGGTGCCGTTGCGCAGCGGGATACGCCAAGCCCAACCCGATTTACGCGCCGTCGCCGTCGTATAGGGCATACGCGAACCAGCGACTTGGGTTTTGACTACGATGGCGCGATCACAGGGCAAATAATTCGACCAATCTTCGAACTCGACACCGAGTTCTTTTTCAATCAACAGTGCCTTAAAACCCGAGCAATCAATAAAAAAATCGCCATGGATTTTGCGCCCATCCGATAACTCAAGCGCCTCGATAAAACCATTGTCCTTGCGCAGCACGTTGACGCAATTACCTTCATTGCGCACCACACCGCGTGCTTCGGCATAGCGGCGCAAATAGGCGGCCACCAATTTTGCATCCAGATGTACCGCATAACCGGCGCCACCAATCGGCGTGTTCATCGCCTGCGCGGGCGGGAAAAACCGCTCCTGCGCCGCCATCACCGCACAGGGTGAAAAATCCTGCAGATTGAAGTGCTCGCCTTCCATGGTGGATTTGAGCCAGCACTGATAAAAATCCTGCGAGCCAATGCGTTTACCGAGTGCGCCATAAGGATGGAAATAGGATTGGTTTTTCACCNNAACCCGCCAATCGACAAATTTAATACCCAACTTGTAACAGGCTTGCGTCTCGCGGATAAATTCCTCTTCATCGATACCTAAGCTGGTAATCAGCCGCACCACAGGCGGAATGGTGGATTCACCTACGCCAATAGAACCTATCTCGTCCGACTCCACCAACTCGATCTCGCACAACTCGCGCTTGAGATGCGCAGCGAGCATAGACGCCGCAATCCAGCCCGAGGTGCCGCCGCCAAGAATGACGATTTTTTTAAGCGGATTCATGTTTGTGTTCATAACCATAGCGTTCCCGATAATTACCAGCGCTCCCCTTACCAGTTCGATAGCGGGAGCATAGTCTGCTCAACCGCATCCGGCTCGGTAGTGAAATTCCAATAGGCGCCACTGCAGGATTGAATCGATTTGCGCAGCACATCAATGGCTTTGTGGCGAGGAAAACTCGCACGCCAAGCCAGCGCCAATTTGCGGCTGCCGCCGATCATCGGGCGCGCCACTAACCGATTGGCGGCGCACAAGGCAGTCTCTGCGGCAGAGCGCGGCAATATCGTCAAACCCAATCCCGCTGCCACCATATAGCGCAGGGTTTCCAGGCTATTACCTTCCGCCGCGTAGCGCTTTTTCTCACTGTCATCCGGCTCCCGCCAGTCGTCATTGAGCAGCAATACCTGCTCGCGCAGGCAGTGCCCGTCACCCAGCAACAACAATTCGTCACGAGCAATGTCCGCCGGTGCGATTTCCGCCTTGCGCGCCAGCGGATGTGCCTGCGGCATTACCACAACAAGCGACTCATCAAACAATTCTTGCGTCACCACATCAGATTCACTAAATGGCAGTGATACTAAAATTGCATCCAGTACGCCATCGCGCAGCTTTTTACGCAGATTAGCGGTGTAATCCTCCTGCACATAGAGNNTCCGCAAGCGATTTGATGGCAGCGGTATTTGCAAGGAGCAAGCGCGCCTGGGCGACAATTTTTTCGCCCAATAGCGTTGGCTGCACTTTGGTTTTGGTACGCTCGAACAACTCCACCCCCAGCTCTTCCTCAAGTTTGCGCACCGCAATACTAAGCGTCGGCTGGCTAACATGGCAGCGCTCGGCCGTGCGCCCGAAATGCTGCTCTTCAGAAAGTATGACGATGTAGCGCAACTCAGTCAGGGTCATGGAAAACTCGATCCAATTTGATGGCGCCCAGTGTGCCCGTTTGCATCCACTCAGGTAAAGCTGCGCACCCTCCCCGAAAGACGATAGCCAAATTCTATGGTGTTTAAATTGCCGCCATCAATCAAGTCCCCTTAAATACCGGGTGTACCTTATGACGACTGCCCCGAATTACCATAAGCCCTTTAGCCCGAGCTGGTCTCGGGCTTTTTTATGCAATCTGGCACCCAATACCGCAGGTTATGTTTGGTCATTCAACTATACCCCACCGAAGCTGATGCTGGCACGACAATGACGCCGATGTATCCCTATTGGCGTACACAGGTGCAACACCTTTTGCCGGTCATCTCAATGGATATAGCAGCAACTGGGCAGAACTGCTGAGTAATGGCTGGAGCGTTGTTGGCAACTACAACCGCAGTGGGAATGGCTCCTTTGCGGTGAACGCAGCCAATACGCAGTCACAGTATTGGCTAGTCGGCGCTTACAACTCTTCGTTTGGCACGGGTAACGGACTGACCAAAAAGGATGACTATTTCAAACTCAAATCCATTACCTTTGAAGCAGTTGAAGTAGCCGAGTCGGGCTCCTTGATCTTGTTGTTGTTCGGCCTGGCTGGACTGTGCTTTGCACGTCGACGCGCGGCCTAGTTCGCAACACCGGTATCCATGCTAAAAAGAGGGCGCCTAGAGCGCCCTTTTTTATTGCCTATAAATTTGTATCGCTTATGATGGCGCCGGTTTAACAATTAGCAGATACCCCTAGGGACACAATAACAATCCAACAGCGAGGCCATACCATGCTTACACGAATCGCTTTAGCCCTTGTATTTACCTCCGCCCTCACACTCACCAGCCTAAGTGCCCAAGCACAGCAATTTAATGTGCTGCTGTTTACCAAAACCAACGGCTTTCACCATGAATCAATCAACGAAGGTGTGACCGCCATGCGCGCCATGGCAAAACGTCATGACTTTGCGCTGGACTGGCACGAAGACTCGAGCATTTTCAGCGATGAAAAATTGCAAAAATATCAGGCTGTAATTTTCCTGCTCACCACCGGTGACATACTCAACAATGAACAACAAGCGGCGATGGAACGGTTTATTCGTTCCGGCAAAGGTTTTGTTGGTGTGCACAGTGCCTCCGACACCGAATACGACTGGGATTGGTACACCAAAATGGTAGGCCGCACCTTTCATATTCACCCCGCCAACCAAAGCGCAGACCTGCAAGTGCTGGATCGCAAATTCCCCGGTCTGGATCGCATGCCGGATCGCTTGTTGTGGACTGATGAATGGTATGAGTTTGGTGCGGGGCGTATTAAAGGTTTGAACTACATACTTGCTGTTGATGAACAAACCTACGACCCCAGCGCTCAATGGGGCGAGAAAAAAACCACTGGCATGGGCAAATTTCACCCCATCGCCTGGCACCACAATTACGATGGCGGCCGCGCGTTTTACACAGCCCTTGGTCACCTGCCAGCCACCTACAGTGACACGCTGTTTCTTGAACACGTTTACGGCGGTGTTTTCTGGGCAGCAACCGGTAAAGGTTTACGCAAGAAATAATTCCTCACTACAACATCAAACATAACAATAGACATCATGAAAAAATTCATACAGACCTACGCACGCTTTATTTATCCCGCCGTTATTTTGGTGATTTCCCTGGGAGTCTATTTTCCCCATTACGGTTCACCCCAAGCGATGTTTTGGGATGAAAATTACCATGTGCCGAACGCGCAAAAATACATCGACAATGTGATGTATATGGAGCCCCATCCACCGCTTGGCAAACTGCTGATGGCGGTGGGCGAAGTGTGGTTTGGCGATAACGAAAAAGTGAACAAACAAGCGCTGCTCGGAACAGATTACCTTACCGGCGACGCGGCCCCACCCGAGATNNTGTGGCGACGCGGCCCCACCCGAGATGACCTACAAAGGCTATCGCTGGCCGTCGGTAGTGATGATGGCTTTTTCAGTGGTGTTTTTTTACGGCATTATCAATTGCATCACCCAACGTGCTTGGTTAGCGGCGGCCTTTACCAGCCTGGTAATTTTCGATAACGCGCTGGTTGTACATGCGCGCGCGGTGCATCTCGATGGCAGCCAATTATTTTTTATTCTTGCCGAACTGTATTTTTTTACTCGCATAGTCACCAGCGGAAAAACTATTCGCCTCAGGGATTATGTCCTGCTGGGAACCTTCATCGGTTTGGCCACCAGCGTCAAAGCCACCTCTGCGATTGAATTATTATTGTTGGCAATGCTGTTTGGTGTCGACCAATGGAAAAACATTAAACAGTGGAATTGGCAAGCCCTTATCAAGCGCATCGCCGTTACTGTGCCCGCCGGTGTCCTCCCTGCAGCAGCTGTGTTCTTCGCCATTTTTTATATCCATATAGGTCTGGGCGAAAAGATTATAGATAATAGAACCTATAAAGCATCTCCCGAATACATCAACCAGATTCGCATGGGTGACACTTGGTCATTCAAGACTTTTACATTGGGCATGCGCGACAACTGGAAATTTATGAGTGAGTACGCTGACGGTGTGCCACGCCTGGATGAATGCAAAGCGGATGAAAACGGCAGCTACGCGATGAACTGGCCACTCAGCAGTAAAACCATCAGCTATCGCTGGGATAAAAATACGGTCGATGGCAAAACCGTTACCCAGTACAAATACCTGATTGGCAATCCGATCGTCTGGTTATCCGTTGTGGGAGGAATCATTCTCTCTCTGGGTTTAATTATTAGCCGTTACATTTATAACAACCCCGTAAAAGATGAAAAACTTTTCTACTGGATCTGCGCCTTCACGGGACTCTATGTCAGTTATATGGTTGCAATTCTACAAATTGAACGGGTGATGTACCTCTATCATTATTTTATTCCATTAATTTTTGGGGCGATTAACCTGGCATTAGTTTTTACCTATATCTATCGCGACGAGGTTATCGCCAACAATAAACACACCATTATTAACGCCAGCCTGTTTGCTATTTTGGTGATTGCTGTATTTGCGTTTTTCTCTCCCTTCACTTATGGCTTTGGTTTAACCGAAGACCAATTTGAATTGCGCAACTGGTTCAGCTTCTGGAAACTACAGGTAGTGAGATAATCATGAACATACAAACTATTTTAAATAAAAACAGTATTTTCACTGCCCTTATCGCACTGACGGTGATTATTATTTTAGTGCGCATCACACCGGTCAGTGTTGATTCCGTAGTAAAAGTAGTGATCAGCAAAAACCGCGTGGGCATCAGCAACATTTATCAACAGCGCGATATTGAATTTACCCGCGAAGTGTGGATTGACGTACTGGATCTGGAAGAAAGCAATCGCTTTGGCCATCCAAAGCTCGGCAACATTGCGACTTACAGCGATGATTTTTTTGTCGATATCGATCATAAAATCACAGTAAAACAAGCAGACACCTATCGCTTTTTAATGGGCAGCGATGATGGCTTTTCTTTGAGTATCGACGGCAAGTTGGTGTGTGAACATCTGGGCGACCGCCCTTACACGGTTCAACCCTGTTTAATCTTTTTAAACGAAGGCGATCACCAAGTGCATATTTCTTACTTCCAAGGCTTCGGCAACTCCGGCTTTACCGTGGAATATGCGCGCGGCGATGAAAAACCACACTGGTTTGGTGAAGACTCAAAGAGTGTGAAGTTTTAATTTATCCCAAGCGTGTCACCTAATGAACTACGCCCGCAGCTGCGGGCGTTTTTCATTCCAGCCGAAACAACTGCGCGAAATCATAGGGCGATGTTGCATTTCTGGACAACACATCGATTCAGATGATTTACAAACTCTTTCGCTATCTGATCCATGGTTGTTTGAAAATGGGCTGATGGAATACTTAAAATCACTAGCGCATGATTATGAAAATGGAAAGCTGTAGTTAAACGTTTGTCCAAGTATAAACCCTCCCAACACCTCAGTGTTCGGAGGGTTTATTTTTAGGCGCCGCGTTACCATCCAATAATCAGCAAGCGATTCAATGCTTTTACAGGTTCAACTCGTAATAAGCTGTAATTCCGATTGGCGGGATTTAGTGAGATAGTCTTTAATTGGTTTTTCTTTCTTGATAACGGCTTTGATTGAAGGCAGCAGGCTTGTAGATTGGAGCGGGCGCGTAGACTGAGTTTACGAACTGCAACAGCATTTAACGGCAGCAACGTGCCCCTACCAGAATAATAGATTAGTATTTGTAGGGCGCGCTTAGCGAAGCAAGCCGCCGAAGGTCACATGTGCGCCCGAAGCGGAAGGTCGGCCCTTAATTTTAATCGACTATATATTTCCAAATATATTGAACCGTATATCTAAAAATTTATTTTTTGCCTCACTCTAACTTATTGATGGTTAGGCATATTTCGGTAAGGTAAAGTAGGCGTGTTTCGTAAATATACAGTCTAGGCCGCTGAATAAACTGTTAAGCAATCATATGGAAACCCCAATGAAGTTCGAATGTGAGTGTGGAAAAAGAATCGCGGACCAAACTGATTTCTTATCATTTAAAGGCTACTTAATATCTGATCAGGATTTTTCAGGCTATCAAGCGGCAATCGACGAAGCCATAGAGAAATCAGGCACATCAGAAAAAGAGAAAGAAAGTGCTATTATGGCTGTGCGCTCTTTGAATGTATTTAAAATCATGTACCAATGCTCCGGCTGCGGCAGCATTTACATAAATGATTCGAATGAAAACCTACATCAGTACACACCAAAGAATGATTTAACTTCAAAAAAAATACTGCAATCAAAGAGCAATGCTTAACAAAGCATTGCATCTGACGCATTGTAAGTAGCGCTTTTGCAATATCGCTACGCGAAGTTTATCGCAAAGCGCTACTTACAATCCGCAGGTGAACGCAACGTTAAAAATGGAGAGCCCATGAACAAGTATGTTTCTAAATCAATAATATTTTTTCTTATCTCCATCGCCTCTTCATCCTTGGCGGCAAAAGAAGGCGCGCCTTGCCCCGATGGAAAAGATCAGGGAGAGTTAATGTGTTTCAATGGAACACTTCAAGATCCATGTAATACAGGCTCCGGGTTAGGTTCCGCAATTTGCACAGAACGTAGCTTAAAAATCGCTGACACTGAGTTAAATAGACTTTATAAAATTGTATTGGCTAAAGTAGAGCCAGATAGTGAAGAGCGGAAGCCAAGAACAGCATTTATAAAAATGCAAAGAACATGGATTTTGTGGCGAGACTCAATATGCAATTATGAGCAGCAGGCAAATTCTGGTTCTGGTTCATGGCAAGCAACTGCACGGAACAGTTGTCTTATCAGAATGACAGAGCTTCGCTCAAAGGCTTTTTCAAATTATTTGGCTTGCAATTCTGATGGAACTGATTTCAGTTGTGAGTTTGAATACCAATGAAAATCTTAGTTTTAACAAGGCATTGCACCTGACGAATTGTAAGTACGTTCATTTTTTAGCATGGAGAGCCTAGTATGTGGTTAGCGATTTCGTTTCAACTTTTATTTTATTTACTTGTTTTTGGATTGCCAGCTTTAATTTTCATATTTGCAAATAGATTTAAGGTTTTTTCTTTATTGTTAGGATCGCTATGTCTTTGTTTCGCTTTCTTTATGCTCTATCTATTCTTAACAGAGCCTGGCGACTCCCCCGGAGGATCTTTAGGTATTGCAATCGTCTTTATGCTTTTACTTCTTTCTACTACCAATGGTATAGCCTTCATTGCTGGGGGGTTAAGAAAGAGAAAAAATTTTGTGGCGAGCAAATAATGTTTTTGTATGCTGCGAAACCTTAACTTTTAATACATTGAAAATTAATTTGTAACAAGCGACTGTGGTAAAAAATAGGTAGATTTAACATCAAAATCATCCTCGTCGTTTGCTGAGCATTTCAGCCACCAACTTCCGCTCTTGTCCGTTTTGCGACCTTCAGCGGCTTGCTTCACGAAGCGCCCCCACAACCGCAATGCCGCTCATACCAATCACGACCATTTGAATATTACCCTGCAGCACATTGAAAGTAGCTATCACTCACCGAGTGATAGCTACTCAAAAAAACTAAGGCAATAAATCTATCTCGCGCTGCGCAACTTCTGCATTTGCATGCAGTTGAGTTTTTCCTTTTCGCAGTCTCCGTTCGCCCAACAACAGAACAATCGGTGCGGCAATTAATATTGATGAGCTGGTGCCGATGACTATGCCGAATAGCATAGGCAGTGAAAAACTCGATACTGCACTACCACCGGCTATTGCCATGGGCAAAAGTGCCAGAAAGGTGGTGACAGACGTAAATACCGTGCGCGTTAGTGTGGAGGTGATGCTTTCATTGAGCAGTTGCACAAAGGGTTTATCCGGCGATAGACGCAAATTTTCGCGGATGCGATCAAANNAATTCAACACCCGCGAGTGCAAAAAAGCCGATGGTTTTGGTTAAATCCAATGCGAGTGTCAGTGTTGCTGCCAGTGCAAAATGCGATTCAAAGCGAAGCCATAAATAACCGAGCATTCCTAAACCCGCCAAAATAATCGCGAGAATTGTGGCATCACCAAAATCACCACTCACTCTGGGGCCCACCATTTCTACACGCGGAAATTCTGCATCGGGCGAGATGGCTAATACTGCCGTTTTAACCGCCTGTACGCTGCCACCGCTGGCGACATCCTCGGCGGATTGCATGGGCAGGCGCATCAAATAATGCCCCTCTGCACCAAATTCCTGAATCGCAACCGCCACATTTTTTTCTTGATCGGTATTGTTTTGTGCTAAAGCCTTACGCAAATCAGCAACGTCCACATCCGGCGCACTCACTTCAATCACTGTGCCACCGCTAAAATCGACACCGTAATCCAAGCCCGGACTGAAAAATAAAAATACCGATGCGAGCGATAACACCGCCGATGCGATCAAACCAAAAAAGCGCGCACGCAAAAACGGAATTGTATTTTCACTGATGCGATCCAATAATTTAATACCGGAAATAACCAGCGGTTGTTTTCCCAACTTGCTAACGCGCCACTCCATCACCAAACGGGTAAANNCGCCCAATTTTTCGACACGCCACTCCATCACCAAGCGGGTAAATGAAATAGCAGTAAACATAGAGATTAATAACCCCACCGCCATAGTCACCGCAAAACCGCGCACTGGCCCGCTGCCAAATAAAAACAACAAACTAATGGCGATTAGCGAAGTGACGTTGGAATCGAGAATGGTGCTGTAAGCGCGCTGAAATCCCGCACGCAGTGCAGTTATTGCATTTTCGCCACGCCGGGTTTCTTCGCGGATACGTTCGTTAATTAAAATATTCGCGTCCACCGCCATGCCGACACTTAAAATAAAACCGGCAATACCCGGCAACGTAAGGGTCGCGCCCAATAAACTCAGCACACCAAAACTCAAACCGATATTAATGGCCAAGCCCACACAGGCAATTAATCCCCAGCGGCCGTAAATACCCACCATAAAGGCGAGCACTAATAACGCGCCGACAACGCCGGTGCTAATACCCATGGAAATCGCATCGCTACCTAAATCCGGCCCAACGGTTCGCTCTTCAATTACTTTTAACGGCGCAGGCAAAGCACCGGCGCGCAACAGCAATGCCAAATCATTCGCACTGGCACTGGTAAACGAGCCGCTAATTTCACCGCTACCGCCTTGAATTGCACTGCGAATAACGGGCGCGGTTACGACACGATCATCCAATACAATCGCGAGTGCNNACAACAGGTTCACCGGTCTCCTGATTAAATGCCAAACGCGCATCGCTGATATGTTTCCCCTCCAAGGCCACACGCTCTTCCAGCTGATAGCGCTCGCCCGGAGAATCACCTTGCACGGAAATAATTTTCCCGAGCAAAGCCGATTTTTCATTAGCCGCCCAATGAAACGTCATGCGCGCCGTTGTACCTAACAACTCGCGAATATGGTTCGGATCATTTACGCCGGGCAACTGCACTAAAATACTGTCGCTGCCCTGCCGCGTAATCATCGGCTCCACCATGCCGGTTTCATCCAGACGCCGACGCACCACCTCCAAACTTTGCTCAACTGCATCACGCACTATCTGCTCGTGCAGTGCCGGATTTTTATTCGCCACTAATTCGCTGGTATCCACCTCCAATAACAAATGCGAACCGCCTCGTAAATCCAAGCCCAGCGTTAGCTTATTTTGTGAATACCAAGCGGGTAATTTTTCTGAAACTGCAGCAGGTAATACATTGGGCAATGCACAGAGCAGCCCCAATAAAATAATCAGGCCATAGACAATCGCCCGCGAAAAAAGTGTTTTCATCGACAATACTCCACCACGCCTTCGACCCTCACTAAGGAAAGGAAAGCAAAAAATAGTTAATGTGTTTTTAGCAGGAGTGATTAAACGAGTGGAGGTGCACGCGGGGCATTGAGCGTCTGTAGTTGATGTATATGGATGCGCGGAAAGTACGCAGAGAGGCTATGCTGATTCGCCACCACACACGGCAGTGAAACGATAAATTCGCCGGATAGTAACGCCCAAATAGGCTCAAGTGGTTCAACTAATCTGAACTGGTCTTTATGGCGATTTAAAAACCGGTTGAGTGTAAGCGAGTATTCACTATTGACATGCAGTGGCATATCCGCTGAAGCGGTGATGCTCTTAGGGTTAGCGCCACCAACAAGATCATCAGAATTAGCGCCTAAATTCCACAGCACCAACAACCACAAAATACCGACAGCCAAAACCCCACCCCGTAAAAGCGGCAAGTTTGGCTGATAGGAACTTTGAGAGAGGATAAGCATAAGCACTGCCGCAAAATAGAGTGTGAGAGATATGGGGCGATATCGGTATATTGCAAGTCATTGCTCGTCACAACAATATAGAGACAAGTATTACAATTTAAGAGGATTTTCTATTCTTCGCCTCAATCCACTGCCCCATATACTGGGTGCTTTTGTGGGAGTGATGGCGGAGCATTTGGCCGATAAAGTTATTGTTGCGCTCGCACTGGATATTGCGAGCGAGCCCGCCCAAACGCGCTTGTAACACGAGGGCATGATCTGCGCGATAAAAATAATCGCGCAGAATGGCAAACCCCTGCTGCTGTTTTTGTTGCCAGAGGATTTCATTTCGATAATGCGCAACTGCCTCAGCGATAAATGCCTCGGCACTGTTCTCCACTGCACCGCCCCAAGGTAATCCACCACTCATGGACTCAACGCCAATACTCGTTGTGACGCTTGGTGTACCACAGCGCATAGCATCCATTAACTTACCTTTAATGCCTGCACCAAAACGCAGGGGAGCGAGGCAAACGCGGGCGGACTGCATTACCGCTTGTGCATCCGCCACCCAGCCTTTGATATGAAAGCCTTCTTTTACATTGTGCAATTGCGTTGCCTTGGGCGGCGGATAGGCGCCATAGATATGTAATTCTGCTTGTGGCAGCCGCGCCCGGATCATTGGCCACAATTGATGCTTTAACCAAAGCACCGAATCCCAATTGGGTTCATGGCGAAAATTACCGATGACCATAAAATGTTGCCGCGCAGAAAAATCCGGCAGCGATGTGACATCCATTTCCTCTTGCGATAAAAACGGGCAGTAAAAAAGTAACTGGGGCGGGACGGAAAAATAACGCTGCAACAATTCGATTTCAACTTCAGAAATCAATAGCGATAAATCACAGCGAAAAATAGCGGCGACTTCGCGTACAGCCATATCGCCTGCGCACATATGCTGATAAAGCCGTTCGTTATCCGCAGTAACCGGAGCAACAGATTGTTTTTCTTTCTCACTGCCGCAAGCTTTCTGTGCGGCTTTCAATAATTGCTGGCGCGCATGACGCAGGCTGTGAAGATCTTCGGTATCGAGAACTCGCAATGCCTTGGGACATGCTTGCTCAACGCGCCAACCAAATTGCTCTTCGGTAAAGAAGCGATCAAATAAAACCAATTCCGGTTGTAACTCGTGCACAAACTCATCAAAACTACTGCAATTCAGTGCAATGGTTTGCTCGGCAACGCCGATAGTATTTAAATCAAAACGATGTTCGGATAAAACAGCTGCGGATGCAAAGGTCACTTGATAGCCCATGCGCACCAGCAACTGCACCAACTCCAACATGCGCGTGCCCGCTGCCGATGAAGCAGGTTCCGGCCAGACATAACCAATTACTAGCGCGCGCATCAGCTATTTTCCTGCAAATATGTCACTACACCATAACCGGCAGCGCGCCCGCTGGCAAAACAACCGGTGAGCAGATAGCCGCCGGTAGGCGCATCCCAATCCAGCATTTCACCTGCGCAAAAAACACCGGGGATTTTTTTGAGCATAAAGGCTCCATCCAGTTCTTTGGCGGCAACACCGCCTGCACTGCTAATTGCTTCATCAATAGGTCGAGTGGCCGTTAGTGTCACGGAGAGTTTTTTAATCGCCATCGCTAGCAGATCAGTATTTTCAAACGTTTGTTTGGTGGTGAGTTCGCGCAGCAAGGCCAGCTTGGCTGGGGACAACGTTAATTGCTTGCGTAAAAAATTACTCAGCGAATTTTTCTCGCGCGGTTTGTTCAAGCGCTGCACAATTTTATCCAGCGACAAATCCGGCAACAGATCAATATTCAACAAGGCTGTGCCATTTTGATCCAATTGCTCGCGCAGGTATTTTGATAATGCATAAATGCCCGTTCCTTCAATACCGTAAGCACTAATAATCGCTTCCGATAAAATACTGCGTGGCATTCCCTGCACATCAATACAACTTAAACCAACCCCATGCAAAGGTGAACCTGCATGCTGGTCGCGTAACATTTCACTCCAAGTCACATCAAACCCGCAGTTACTCGGCATCAACTCATTCACATTGACACTGTGCTCACGCAGCAAAGGCACCCATGCACCATCGGAACCCAAGCGCTGCCAACTGGCGCCGCCCAAAGCTAAAACCACCGCATCTGCAGTGATAATTTTGGTGCTGGCATTGCCATTTTCCGACGTAGAAAAAATTAACTCTTTAGCATTTTCAAAACCCAACCAGCGATGGCGCGGATAAATTTTTACGCCCAACTCACGCAAGCGATGCAACCACGCCCGCAACAGCGGCGCTGCTTTCATATCCGCAGGAAATACCCGCCCGGATGTCCCCACAAAGGTTTCAATACCCAGGCCATGCACCCAATTGCGCAGCGCGGCAGCATCGAATTGTTTGAGGGTATTGATGAATTGGGAATTTGCAGAGTAGCGGGCGCGAAAATCTTCAGCGGGTTCTGCGTGAGTGATATTCATACCACCCACACCGGCCAATAAAAACTTTCGCCCTACCGAAGGCATCGCATCGTAAACCGATACAGTATGGCCAGCAGAAGCAATTACTTCTGCCGCCATCAAACCTGCAGGGCCACCGCCAATAATCGCGACGGTTTTTGCGGGAGGAATATCAAAAATATCGAATTGTTTCAAAATAAAAACGCCGATGAGAAATTAATTTCTACATCGGCGTTTGTTGTTTTGTTTCCTATTTAAAACACATAGGTAGCAGCATGGATTGCGGAGTCTTTTCAGAGACCGTCACCAACAGGGATGTTGGTGTCGAGCCCCCAAGGATGGGTTCACGGCGTGTCTCAGAAAAGACTCCGGAGTCCATGCTGCGGGGGCACAGCAAATAGCTATTTCAAAACACTGGCCTCAAACGGCGATGCAGGCAGACCGGCGCTATTATACAGATTTGCCCCCTCAGGGTTATCGGCCCATGCATAACGCACCCACTTTGGCTCAGCGACGGCATCGGCCCACACCACTATCTTGCTTCCCTTCACTTCCGCCTTGGCCCACACAAACTTCTTATCCGCACCCGCAAGCGCGATATGCTTCAACTCGCCACCCGTCGCTTGCAGGCCTTTACCCACATCAGCAAAAACCAACACCACCTTATTACCCTTTGCTTTGACTTTTTTCGGCGATGGTCCGGATGCCAGCAGCGATTTTTTACCGTAAGCCACTTTCAACGCACCCAACGCCAAACGCTCACCCACCGTTTGTTTGTCCAATGGATGAATATCGTTCCACTCACCCACATCAATCGCCACCGCCATTGCGGTATTTTTTAGCGCAAGTGTCTGCCGCTGTGCCTCGCGCAACTGCGCCCACTCACTCTCACCCGGCTGTGCTTGTGCCGGCAAGAAATTGGCTAACTGCGCAAACACAAATGGGAAATCGCCCTGCTTAAATTGCGCGCGCCAATCCA
>DQHS01000326.1 GCA_003524365.1 Cellvibrio sp.
ATCCAGATTGGCTGGAAATCGCTCCCGGTATTCAGTCATTTTTTCTGCGTACAACTCTACGGTTATCAACTCTGCTTCCTGACTTGTTGCAATCAACTCACCCGCTGGGCTATAGACACTGGAGTCACCGGCATAATGCTGCCCCGCCTCATCCATACCCACGCGATTAACACCCACCACATAACTCAAATTTTCTATCGCACGCGCTTGTAACAAACGATTCCAATGCAAACTGCGCACGCTCGGCCAGTTGGCGACATAAAACGCAAGGTCGTAGTCATTGCGATTGCGGCTCCACACCGGAAAGCGTAAGTCATAGCAAATTAATGGCAGTACACGCCAACCATTGAGTTCAACCAAAACTCGTTCAGTGCCCATCGCATAACGGGTATGTTCACCGGCCATGCGGAACAAATGACGCTTATCGTATTCGGTGTAGCTGCCGTCAGGGCGCATCCATACCAGGCGATTAAAATATTGCTCACCCACTTTAACCACCAAACTACCGGTAACGACGGCATTGTGTTTGGCTGCCTGTTGTTGCATCCATTGATACGCACGCCCATCAACTGTTTCTGCATAGCTACGCGCACTGGCACAAAAACCCGTCGTAAAAACCTCGGGCAGAATAATAAGATCCGTTTTGGTGATGGCCGCCATCGACTGGGTAAAGACATCAAGATTATGTTGTGGATCATTGGGCACAATGACTTGCTGCACCAGGGTGACGGTCAAATTATTCACGATGAACCTCTTCTCCCACTTGATGAACAGGATGTAACCAAAAATAACAGAGTACAAATGCAATCAACACCGCTACAGCGGCCAGCAAGAATGTTGTTGCTGCACTATAGTCCCACAATAAGCCACCAATCAATGCACCCGCAGCACCGCCAGCACCAAAACTTAAAGAACTGTACATCGCCTGCGCCTGCCCTTGGTTGGCACCTTTAAAGTGGGTACGCACCAATTCAATCGAAACTGCATGGGCGATACCAAAACTACATGCGTGCAGTAACTGGGCAAATAACAATAGGGTTAACGAATCTGCACAATAGGCAATCAACAACCAGCGCCCGCTGGTGACAATCAAGCTAAATAACATGAGTGAACGCAGACTAAACCGACGCAACAACTTATGCATAACGATAAAAATGGCAACTTCTGCAAGCACACCCAGCGCCCACAACAACCCGGTGGCCGTGCTGCTATAACCGTAATTCTCGACAAGATAGAGTGTATAAAAGGTGTAGTAAGGGCCGTGGCTCAGTTGCAATAAAAAGCTGGCAGCTAAGAAACACAGAATCGTTGGCTGCAAAACGAGGCTTAAAAAATTCTGACGCTGGCCATCCGATTTTTTTGTGCTCACCTCCTTCAAACTAAGACTGGAGAGCCAAATTAAAATCAAGAAAGTGAGAATAAACAGTGGTAAAAAACGGATTGGCATTACATCAAATATCAACCCTAGCCCTACCACAGCCGCCATAAAACCCACCGAGCCCCACAGGCGGATTTGACCGTAGCGATGATAGTTATTCCCTAAATAGCCGAGTGTGATTACTTCAAACTGCGGCAGTACTGCATGCCAAAAAAACGTGTAGCAACTGACCACCAACACCAGCCACCAATAACGTTGATCAAGCAAAACACCGGCGAAAATAATACTTGCTGCCAAACTACCCAAGCGAATAATGCGCAGCCGTTGCTGGGTATGATCGGCTAGCCAACCCCAAAAATTCGGTGCGACAATGCGAGTGGCCATGATGATGGCGCTGATGATGCCGACATCCTGCGATGAATAGCCGAGCGATTTAAGATAGATTCCCCAGTAAGGAATCAGCGTGCCGACGACGGCAAAATAGAAAAAATAAAATCCGGAGAGACGCCAATAAGGAATGGCTTGCTGCGCAAAAGAAAGGGCCATATTAAAGACAACTGAAGGAAATATAACTGAAGGAGAAACAACAGAAGGAGTGAAGTAAACATTGGGTTAATAGTCACCTACGACTATTAACCCAACACACTCTCGGAGAAATTATTTTACTCTAGCAGGTATTACCGGCACAGAATGCTTAACTGCGCCATTTTGCCCACGCTGACGCAAAAGGTGATCCATCAATACCAAGGCCAACATCGCCTCGGCAATTGGCGTTGCACGAATACCGACGCAAGGATCATGACGGCCTTTGGTAATCACTTCAACCGCATTGCCATGCACATCTACACTGCGACCTGGAATATGCAAACTTGATGTAGGCTTGAGTGCGAGATTGGCAATAATATCTTGCCCGGAAGAAATACCGCCCAAAATTCCACCGGCATTATTCGACAGAAAACCTTCCGGAGTCATTTCATCGCGATGCTGACTTCCGCGCTGTGCGATGCAACCAAAACCCTCGCCTATTTCAACGCCTTTTACCGCATTGATACTCATTAACGCATGGGCGATTTCTGCATCGAGGCGATCAAAAATCGGTTCACCTAAACCGGGCGGAACATTGGTGGCCACCACGGTAATTTTTGCACCGATTGAATCACCTTCTTTATTCAGCGCTTGCATAAACGCTTCCATCTCTTCGACCTTGCTCGCATCGGGGCAGAAGAATGGATTTTGATGCACTTGATCCCAATCCACGCTGTCAATTTTTATCGGGCCGAGTTGCGACAAATAACCGCGCACTTCGATACCGTGAAAATCTTTCAAATATTTTTTAGCGATTGATCCCGCCGCCACACGCATGGCCGTTTCACGCGCCGATGAACGGCCACCACCGCGATAATCGCGCACGCCGTATTTCTGCATGTAGGTGTAATCTGCATGCGCCGGGCGAAATTGGTCTTTGATATTGGAATAATCTTTGGAGCGTTGATCAGTATTTTCGATCAACATACCAATCGGTGTACCGGTGGTTTTGCCTTCAAATACACCGGATAAAATTTTCACCGCGTCTTCTTCGCGACGCTGGGTGGTATAGCGCGAAGTGCCCGGCTTGCGGCGATCCAAATCAATTTGGATATCGGCTTCGGTCAATTCAAGGCCGGGTGGGCAGCCGTCCACAATCGCGCCCAAGGCAATACCGTGGCTTTCGCCGAAGGTGGTCACAGTAAACAATTTGCCGTAAGTATTTCCAGACATTAGCTATTTCCTGACATGAGGGATTTCTTGGCAGATAAGAACCCAATAACGGATCAATAAAAAAGTGCGCCGATTATACGTGACTTACCCAGCCGACGCATCGGCATCAATGGTTTAGAGCACGCCCGCCGCGCGCGCATTGCGCAAATCCTGAGCGGTCAATATAAATACACCGTGGCCGCCGCGCTCAAATTCCACCCAGGTAAATGGCAGGGTTGGATATACCCCCTCAAGCGCCGGCCAGGAGTTACCAACTTCCACTACCAAAACACCTTTGTCCGTTAAAAAATCGGCAGCCTCTTTCAGCAAGCGACGGGTAAAGTCCAAACCGTCGTCACCGGAAGAAAGCCCCAACTCGGGTTCAGCATGGAATTCATCCGGCAAGCTCGCCATATCCTCAGCATCTACGTAAGGCGGATTGGAGACAATTAAATCAAAACGTTGCCCGAGCAGGTTGTCGAACAAATCCGATTGCAAAGCAAAGATCCGCTCGGTCATGCCGTGCTGCTGGATATTCTCCTCAGCCACCGCCAAGGCATCGTAGGAAATATCGCTCAATTGCACTTCAGCATCGGGAAAAGCATGGGCACAGGCAATACCGATACAACCACTGCCGGTGCACAAATCCAATATCTGCTGAGGCTCGTTGGTTAACCAGGGCGCAAACCGTTTTTCAATCAGTTCAGCAATCGGCGAACGCGGCACCAACACTCGCTCATCAACCACATAAGGCAAGCCCGCAAACCAGGCTTGGCCGGTGATATAGGCGGCCGGAATTCGCTCTTCAATACGACGCTGGATATTGGCGACCACACGCTCGCGCTCGCTGCGGGTCAACTTTGCATCCAGCCACTCATCGCCCAATGGCGGTGCCAAATGGATTGCATGCAAAACCAGTTGCTCGGCTTCATCCCAGGGGTTATCGGTACCGTGGCCGTAATAGAGTTTCGCCGCGATAAACTCACTGGCTGCCCAGCGTAAGAAATCGCGAATCGTTAATAACTCATCGCGCGCCTGATCAAAAACACTGGAAGCTTGATCAGCACTAGTGGAGAAATTGGACATGGATAACCTCGGGTTGAGCAGAGAGCCGGCATTCTACCCAATAAATCGGCCAAATCAGGATTTATGTTTTCTAGAATTTGGCTGAAAGCGGTAAACTGCCGGTTTGTGACAGGCAGAGCATCGCTGCCGTTTGAGGAGATTTTGATGAGAGAACATTTTGCGAGCATTATCGCTGGCGTCGGTGAAGATTTAACCCGCCCAGGCCTGCTGGATACTCCGGATCGTGCTGCCAAGGCCTTTCAATTTTTGACCCGCGGCTACAAGCAAACACTCGATGAAGTGGTCAACGATGCACTCTTTCCGTCTGACTCGGATGAAATGATTATCGTCAAAGATATCGAACTGTATTCACTGTGCGAACACCATCTTCTGCCATTTATTGGCAAAGCCCACGTTGCTTATATTCCAACCGGAAAAGTATTAGGTTTATCGAAAGTTGCGCGCATCGTTGATATGTTTGCCCGTCGGTTGCAAATTCAAGAGCAGCTCACCGTACAAATTGCTGAATGCATTCAGGATATTACCGGCGCATCCGGCGTGGGTGTCATCATCGAAGCCAAGCATATGTGCATGATGATGCGCGGCGTGGAGAAGCAGAACTCGGTGATGANNGCATGATGATGCGCGGCGTGGAAAAACAAAACTCGTCGATGAAAACGTCTGCAATGCGCGGAACCTTTCGCAGCAATCAAGCCACCCGCAATGAGTTTTTATCGCTATTGCGCTAGCCACATCCGGACAATTTTTAATTAACAAAAAGGCGGCATCATTGTGTGATGCCGCCTTTTTTATTTTCGATCAGCTTACTACACTAATGCGAATCAATCATTTATTTTTACCACTTCCACTCGCGCACTTCTATCGCCCCGTCCTGCGGGCGCCAGACTTCCTATACCGTAAGCCGTTAGACGCGCAGCAGCCACGCCTTTTTCCTGCAGGGCTGCTTTCAGCTGCTCCGCATAAAGTTGCGAATTTTTTTGTTGCTGTGCGAGAGGTACTGCTGCGTAGTCATGCCCCACAAGTGCAACTTTCCAATCAGTTTGTTGTGCCAGCACATCAACTAGCGCTTGCAAGTGCGCCGGTTTAATTTGGATATTGGTATTACCCTTTGCATCATCAGCAACCAAATCGGGAAACACATAATAGCCACTGGCTTCGAGCGACTTGATGATCGATTCAGGGCTTGAAGCTATGCCCAGTTCAATAACTTTATCAATATGCAAAATATCTAACTGTAGGTACACACGCTTATTCCCGCGCTGCACTGCGTAAAGCGAAACATAAAAAGGTTTCTCATCCGCCGTCGTTACTTCGTAAGCGCCGTATTGCTGGAACTGATCCAGCCCGTAAAGCTGTTGGATTTTGAAATGATTATTAGCCCAGGAGTTACTGGTTCCACAATCGCGACTTTTGCAGTGGAATAGCTCGCGAAAATTAAAATTTTGTAATTGATCGAGATAAAAATCAAAACCGTTCTTTGCACTGTGCCCTGCAGGTAATTCAAGCGTATAGCGGGCAAGCTTTCCGCTTAAACGTTGCGGACGATCTACTCGCCAACTGCCGCTGATCTTTTTGTAACTACCCAGTGCCAAGATATAGTCATCGGTTTCGGCATTAGTCTGAAAGATTATCCGAGCATTGTGATAATTTTCTACTGGTAGCTCTGCAGCCGATATCGTACCAACTACCAATAACAACACCAACCCAACTAACAATCGCAATAA
>DQHS01000178.1:0-223 GCA_003524365.1 Cellvibrio sp.
TCACTGCCGAGGCAGGCGAGGACCAGAGCCTGCGTTTGGTAGTTGCGCCGGGTATCGCCATTGATGGACTGGGGCGCGAACTCTTATGCCATGAGCCCTACTGCGTGAACCTGCGCGATTGGCTGGAGGCGCAGAAAGCCAGCGACAGCGCCTTTTTGCAAAATGCCCTGACGCTGGATAAAAGCGCCATTCAATTCAGCGTCACCATCCGCTACCAAGCCTC
>DQHS01000178.1:228-31033 GCA_003524365.1 Cellvibrio sp.
TTGGATACCGAGGCAACGGAAACCTGGCTTAGTGAAACCGAACAAGACCATATCGCTGCACTGGAGTCCGAGCGCGAACGGCAACTGGCGCGCCTGCAATTGCAATTGCTCTATGGTCCGCGCAGCGACGTAGGCGCGCTGGAGCTGGAGGGTCAGTACGAAGAGTTGGCGCGGGTGCTGCTGGCGGTCATCGAAATTCCGCTGCGCGCCGAGTTGCTCCCCGCACTTAGCCCGATTCTGCACCCCGCATCGATTCGCATTAACAACCTGATTCGTCCCTTTATCACCACGCCCGACCAGTTGCGCTGGCTGTACCTGCAGGAGAATGCATCATGAGTTTTCTCGAAAGCCCGTTTAATCCTATGGCGACCTTTGAAACCCAGGCGACGCTGAGCAGTACCGCGCACCTTGATCCCAAATTATCGCGCACCCACTACTACGATGGCCGCTTGCTTAAAGCCTCGGATCTTACCCGCGACCAATTTTATTTAGACGAGCGTTTGAATGAAGTTGGTAGGGTGCTAGGGCAGGGCGTGGTGCGCGGGCTACAGGTAACACTCAATCCCGACCGCAGCCTTACGATTGCAACGGGTTTGGCGATTGCGCCCTCCGGCCGGGTGCTGGAATTGGAGCAAAAAGTTGAACGCTTGAACCTCACCGACGATGCGCTAATCAATAGCAACAACCCCAACTATCGCTCCCTTGCCGCCGGGCTTTACGCACTGGTCATTCGCTACGCGCAAAAAGGGGTGGGCAGCGCTGAAGTCTTTCCCAAAGATTTGGAAAGCAAACGCGGTTTTTATTTCAATGCCTATGAAGAGGGCGTTGAATTTGCGTTGCAAAAATTAGCGCAACCACTGCCGTTGCAACAGTTGCAGCAAATGCCCTCCGATGAAGTTTCGCTCTATGCGCGCGCGCAACTGGTGCGCCCGCTGTTGGTGAATAACCCCGGTCAGCCAGTGGGGTTGGATGAAAACTCTGTCGCGCTGGGATTGTTGGCGGTGGAGCGCGGTATACCCCAATGGTTTGACCAAGGCTTGTTGCGCCGTCCATTCCGCAGCGCCCAAGCGCAGAATTACCAGCAGATCGATCTGTACAACCACTACGACGAATTACTGCGCGCGCTGCTTGATCAACGTCAGCCATTGCCCAACCGCGACCAGTTTTTGGCGGCGCGGTATTTTTCGGTACTGCCGCCAGTGGGCGCTATTCCCAAAGGTGCACTTGATCCGGTCAACGGTTACCAGCATTTTTTCCCCGCGGGGTATGAAGTGAGTATTTCGCCACTGCGCGAAGATGATGTCGCGGCGGTAGTGCAGCAGAGCATGGCGTTGGAGCCGATTGATCTGCAGCGCGATCGGGATGTGGACATCATGATTGCCGTGGTGTTGGACGATCTGGACTTTGCGTTTGTCGCGCGGCAATTGCAGCATTTGAATAGCGATAAAAAAGATTTTGTTCATCCACCGCATCTGGATGAATTTTTTCTTGGCAATGCCAGTTTGAATAGCGCGGCCTCCGATAATCCATCGCTGTGGAAAAATATGTGGGAGAAAACGCGGCGCGTATTTTATGTGCGCCGTCCAATTCGCGTAGCAGAAACCCAGGTGAGCGCCGTAGTGATCGCCACGGGTGATTATGAAGAATTAAAAAATTCGAGTGTTATGCAGCAACAAATAAATGATGCAAAAGCCAGCATCGTGAAGATGGAAAAAAATCTTGCCAACACGATTAATGAAAGAGAGACAGCACTGGCTGCGGGGGCGTTGTTACAAAAACAAGTCGATACCCTCAATGTTGATTTGGAAAAGGTCAGTGCCGAATTAAAAGCGCTCAAGGAAAACGGCGCATCGAGTGCAGAAGTGGACGCGCTAACCCAGCAGCTGGCAGCTGTGCAAAAAGAGTTTGAAGCCGCACAAAAACAATTAACTACCGCGCAAACGCAAGTACAAACAGCCCACGCGGAATTTCATCAGTTGCAGCAGTTTGTGGTAAGCATTCTGGAGCCACAACCCATCAAGTGGGAGAGTTTAAATTTGCTCACCAAACTGCGCGCTTCCGAGGATGGCGAGGCGCAGGAGGCGATGAAAAAGTTGCTGGAAATGCTCACTCAGGACAGTGACAACCAACAGTTGTTAATGCAATTGCTCACCCTTATGCCTGCCCGTTACGACGCGCTCAATTGGCCGAGTTTGCTTGTTACCTTTGAACAACAACAATTCAAAGAGTTACGCGAACATCTGCGCGTCGCTGAGCCGACCAGCTATCCGGCGCTGATGTTGAAATTTGCCGAAAATGCGCCCTTTCCGGTGGAGTTACAAGGCACTTGGAAAAAACTCGCGACGCAATTGCGGCGCAGAGGAGGTTAATCATGGTGGATCAATCGATTGTGATTTCTCCGGTATATGGCAGTGCCGATATGCAGCGGTTGAATTTCATCGCTGGGCGCAGTTTGTCGCAGCAGGAATTTGCGCTTATGCAGCGCTACGTAGAAGAGCGTTGCGAAGATTTATTAGTCGCACGCCAGCCGGGTATTGTGTACGGGTTAGATGTGCAGGCCCCGCAAACTAAAGCAGAATTCAGCAACAGCAGTTTGCGCATTAATCCCGGTGTGGGGGTGAGCTGGTCGGGGCGCGTGGTCAGTATTCGCCTGCCGCTGCATGTTAAATGGGAAGAGTTGCGGCAGGAGCATCTTGCGCGGCAAGTGGCTGAGGGCGAAGAGCCTCCCGCTAAATTGCCCGACGGATTTTATTTCCTCACCCTGCGGCGGCAAGTGCGCATTCTCGATGAAATCAAAAAAACTGATCCCTGCACGCGCACAGAATTAGATCCGCTGCGCGATACCCGCGTGGCCACATTGGCCCAATTAAATTTGCAACCGCTACCCGCTGACAGCACTTGGCTAGATTACAGCCGTCAGCGTGTGGCTATGCAGGTATTTAAAATGTTACTCGGCAGCCACCCACTTACGCAGCCAGCGCCTTGGGAAAACAATCTACCTGAAAATAATCCACCTGAAAATAATCTTGCCGATGAAGAATCCAGCGGCTTGTTAGCAGAAAATCCGCATGAATTAAAACTGGCTTTAATTAAAGTGGTAGACAATTTCCCCCAGTGGGTTGACCCGCAGGTCGGCCGTTTACTCGCTCGCGACAATGCCGTGCAAATGGCAATGCTGGATTATTGGCACAGTATTCTTAGTGCGCCCGCGCGTTTTCGGTTGGACGGAGAGCCGGTCGAACTGGATAAGAAAAAAATTTTACAGCAATTATTGGATGTGGATTATTTACCTGCTGCAGGAAAATTTCCCGAACAGCTGATTAGTAATCTTGCTGGAAAAGTGGGTAAAAACCATCTGCAGTGGCAGCGCCCGGAGTTGCAGTTTTTCGCATATGGTTTGCAAATTGAATTGGTGCCTGTGCCTGCTAACAGTGTGATGGGGGTTATCCGTCAGGAATTGTCACGCGGGCTAATTGATTTAAGCGGTGTGGAAATGGATCGCCTGCGTTTGATGGTCGCGGTGAATCCCGATGACTACCATCCACAATTACTCAATTTGCCGGAAATTGATAAGAAGTTAGTGACGGAGGATTTGGTTAATACACAATACCAAGCCTATCTCGCCTACAAAGCCTGGGCCGAAGCTTATTGGAATCTCTACCATAAAATTGAAGTGCGGGCACCAAAAACTGCGCCGCAATTAACCTTAAAAACTCGCGCGGTTTTTTCCGGGCTTTATTTAACCCATATTCCTGCAGGCGCTTTTACTGACTTGAAAGATCAGCGCAGCTTACGACGTGAGCTGGCAATTCCCGATTACTCACCCGCACCCAAAAAAGCGGTGCAAATCCTGGGTGAGTTGCAAACTCGCCGCAGCGAAGAATTGCGTGCGCAAGGTAATCCGCCCGCAAGTGCAGCCGATCTCCCGCGCCCCTGGAGTTTACTCGAACCTTTGCTGAAATCCGTTGAAGAACCCGTTTATGAAGACGTAGAAATACCGGAAGGCGATGGTTTAATTGCTGAGCGCATAGATACCCGTGAAGACATTGAAGACATCGAACAATTTATTGTGCGCACCAATCAACTCATTGATGAGGTGCGTGATTATTTGAGTTCGCAGCGGCAACAACTGGATTCCATTACCGTTTCTTTTTCCACCCTGGCGGGCGGCATTCCCGGCGATGGTACTGGCCTGAAACTCATGCGCTGGTCGGACAATCTATCGTTCGCCACCACTGTAAAATCATCGGGGGGCTAGGACTATGGCTGATAAAATCAATGCAAATTTCGGCACGTTTAATGTGCTATCTATTGCGCCCCTGCAAGAGACGCTGGTGCAGAAAAATTTTGTTAATTACAAGGCGCCGCGCCAAATTGAAGAGTTAATTAATGTACGGCCGCAAATACAAGAAATTTTCAATAAAAACGAAACTCTGGCTTTTAAGGATGTCGATAAACTGACACCCGCAAAATTTGGTGTGTTGGGGCATATAGATCCATCGCGCAATATGCTGGTGGACGCGTTGGCCAGCATTAAAAGTTTACGCGATCAACTAAAAGGTAACGCCAGCTTTATCGCAAAAGCAAAAACCTTGTTTGCCGATATCGCTGCGCGCAATGACGTTGAAGATTTGGAAATCGATGTCACTTTCTGGGACAAATTTAACACCCAAAATCAGGATTTGGCGGTTATCAAATACCCCATTAACGCTAGCAGCGAAGAAACTATTCAATTGCAGAATGTGTTGGATATCCCTAAAAAATTGGATGGAAATACCGTAATGCAAGCTTCGTCACTGTATTCCGCCGGTCTATTTTCTGCAGGTAATACCGTTCGGGCAGACATTCGCGATATTGATAGTTTGCACGGTATCCTAATGCGCTTGCAATCCAATTTGAATCGCGCATTGACGACTAAGAAAAATGCCCTGATAAAACTCGATCAAGAAATTCCCGAGCGCCAGCGCGAATTGGCCAATCTGGATCAGGCGCGCTTGAAAGCGCTGGGCGAAAGTAAAATGGTTGCAGCGTTGGTGGAAGAAAACTGGCGCAAAGTGGAAGCGGATTATCTCAGGCGCGAAAAAATTCTCACCAATCATCGCGGTATTTATTTTGCGCGCGCGAGTGAAACGCCGGTCGGGAAATCTACGTTATTGGATGTGGATCTGCGCTATGGAAAATTGGAAGACTTGGTGCCGGGCACTGCAATCAGCCATTTGGAATTGCCCGATGATATAGAGCCCTACATTGAAACTATTGCCGATATGCCCATCGTCAATTGGAGTTTTTTTAATCCCTACTGGAACCAATTGCCCGCGCGCCTAACCGTGTTGAAATGGTTGGACAACCGGCGGTTGCGCCTGGGTTATCTCGCGCGGCAGCCGCGTCAGGTCGCCAGCAAATTTAACGGGCTGATGCAATCCCATCAGGCTATTTTGCAAGACTATGCGCGCTTTACTGTTGTGGCTAACAACTCACTGCAAACATTTTATCGCGAGGCAGTGCAGATTATTTCGCTGGAAGATCTGCTCACGGGTAGTCCGCATCAATTGCGCGGACGCGCACAACATTTTCGCAATCAGTTGGATCAGGCCACGCATTTATTGCTCAGCAGTTTGCAATCAGTAACGCCCAGTTTGCGTTTGGATTGGGCCACCGCCGCCGAATTGGATCAGTTGGATTTGCGCCAACCCAATAGTTGGCCCGGTATGCAGCAAGCCAAACTAAGCGACCTGAGTGAAATGCGCACGCTGGTGGAATTGGTGAGCTGGTGGTGGCGACAATTAAATGAAAATGCCACCAGCGCCGCCGTTACCGCACTGCGCAATTTATTACGCGCTGCACTCATGGTGTCGGTGGGTGATGACCCCAAGGAAATGCTGCACGGTTATTTACAGGCAATACCTGTGCGCTTCCGCGCTGGCGAATTGGTGCGTGCTACTTTGAATCGCCACGCGGCTATAGGCACTGAATTGCAATTGGTTAATGAACGCGATCAATTAGTCGGAAAACTGCATGTGGAAGATGCGGACGAGCGCGGTGCCGTATTGCGCATAGCGCAAGTGTACAACACCGAAACTGTGCAAGCCGATGCGCAATTTGCGTTGGTAGGCGTTAAGCAGGCAGTGCGGAGTTTTGTATGAGTCTGGCCAGTGTGCAGATCAATCAGTTGCGGTTGCGTGGAGATACGCGCGCTAAAACGGCATTGCTTGCATCACTGGATTCACAGCGCTGGCCGGGTGAAGATGACCCGCGCATTATTTTTATCAACCGCCTGCAAGTGAAATCGCCGTGGTGGATGTTAGCGCGCGAACTTGCGCAACAAAGTGAAGTGGAATATCGCACCGCTGTGACGGCGCTACAGGCGAATGCGGCCAGTAATGCGATTATGTTTGAGAGCGAAGCCAATTTGGTTGTGCAGATTCTGGTGAATTTATCCCGCAATCAATCTCCCTGGTATCAGCAAACCTGGCTGGCGCAGACTCAGCTTGCCGCTGAACCTATGGCGGTATTGTTGCATCGGCCGGTATTGGTTCCGGAAGTATTGCAGCAACTGAATCAGCGGCAAATGCTGGCGGATTTTTTTGCGCGCTGCTCGGAAACGGATTTACAAAAATTGCTAACAAGCTTGCAGGATTTTTTAGTCGTTGGTCTGCCTGTGTATTCCATGATTCTTAATACGGCAACTGCATTGACCAATTCTTCTGCGCGCGACAGCAAAAAACAGTTGCCGCTCGTGCAATTAAACTGGGCTGAAAGTTGGTTGCCGCTATTGCTGGCACAAGCGCAAAACAAAAACTCACAACAACTTGTACTGCAATTAATTGCCTGTTTGGGGTTGTGGCGTTTTTCACCGCAGCAGTTGCGCACTCCAGCGGCCTGGTCGCTGTGGTTAGGCGCATTAACCGATAAAGCCAATGCAATGAATCTACCGATTACCGGTGGGCATCGCGCAGGCCAATTAGCTATTTCACAAGCATCGCCGCTCATATCCGTAACAGCAGAAAACTCTCTGCAATCTGCCGCGATCAAAACCAATGCAACCAATGGTTTGATTCAAGCAACGGGCACAGGCAAAAACGACAACGGGTCGTCAGCAGCATCGCTGCAAGTTGCGGCAGACGTTTTTAACGATAGCGAATCGGCGGATGAATCTGCAGGGACGAATTATCGCTACATCCAGCAGGCCGGATTTTTATACTTCATTAATTGGCTGCGCGATTTCGACGGCATCAGTAACTTGCCTGCACCTTTCTCGCCCTGGTTGTGGTTGGCATTACTGCAGCGCGATTGCTGCCGTGTTTGGCAAGTGCCTGTCGATCAATCTTTGCAGGCCTTGTTGCTAGAAGTTGGTGGCTTGAGTGAGCAGGATTTGCATGAAACTGATGATGAATTTTTTATTGCAAGCTTGCATTCAGCGCGCGAATTTTTGCAGCGCCGTATGCGTGATTTTCATTTGGATAATTGTGACTGGTTAGCTGTGCCAGCGCGCGTGCAATTAGAGCAGGCCTATCTGCAAGTGTATTTGCATGAATCTTCCGTGCGTTTGGATTTGCGCCTTGCGGGCTTGGATCTTAATCCCGGCTGGGTGCCCTGGTTGGGGCGGGTAATTTATTTTCATTTTGGTCAGTATCCTGAATCTCAGCGGGAGCATTTATAGATGACTAGCCTGAAGGAACACGCTCAAATTTTACCGCCAGCGGTGGCCCCTATCGATCTGGAACTTTGGGTGTGTGGCAGTATCGCCTGGTTTATGCAAACGCAACTGCAATCGCCACCGGATTACCTTCCTGCACACTGGTCTCAACAATTAACACAACAATTAACACAACAATTCGCACTGCAATTGCCCGGATCGCCGCATGCAATAAATGAATCTAATCTGTCGTTCCTCGCATCGCGCTTGCCGCAACTTTCGCTCGCGGAGCTGGCGCTGCCGGTGAGTTTGCAGCGGCTGGTTGCGCAAAAATTATTGAGTAAGTCCCAATTGTTTGTCGTGGGATTCTGCGCGGCATTGAATAATCATTACGAACTGAATCTTGCGCTGCAGGAATTGCAAGGCGCGCAGAGTTCCGGTGGGCAGGGGCAGGGTTGGCCGCGCTTGTATTTGCTGTGCGATCTGTTGCGGGTTATTTGCGGCGAGGAGATTTCGCCCTCGGCTATGGCGCAATGGCCGTTAGTGCGCTGCGGTCTGCTGCAGCTGCACGGCAACGGGCCATTAGCACTCGCCAGTGTGCAACTCAATACGCATTATTGGCAGGGTTTGCTGGATGCACAGCAGGCACGCGCATCTTTAACGCTCGCGAACGACTTAACAGTGTTTGATAATAAAACGACAACACCAAGCCTGCATTCCAATACCGAAACCAACGTCTGCGCCGACATGGCGTTGGCGATGCGTTTGGGTGAGCTGCGTCAGTTGCATCTGTGCGGCAGCCGTTGTGCTGCACTTAGCTGGTTACAAAATCTGGCGCTGCCGCTGGATAAAACGCCGGTGTTGCCCGTTGGCGATAGTCGGCCCGGTCATTTGGATTTACTCTGCATTGCGCATCAGTGGCTGCCGGTAATCGAGATTAGCGAGGGNNCCACTATTGAGATCAGCGAGGGCGTTAGTTCGAATACGGTTGATGAAAGAGCCGATGAAATATCGCCACGGGTTATTCTGCATACATCGCCGCTGGGCGTTGCGCAATTGGCGCAATTGCAGCAACAGTCGGGCGCACTCGTTCATTACTTACCCATCACTGCGCGCGAGGAGCGGATCATCGCTTGGCAACGCTGGGTTACTCCGGTGCAAGCAGAAGAATTTGCGCGGCGTTGGTTGATCGCGCCTGATGAGATACATCCGCTTGCCGCCAGCCTGCCTCGCACCCAATGGCAACAGTCCCCCTCTGATATGTGTACAGGAATCGCTAACGCGCGTAGAAAATTAGCGCCAAGTCATTTGCAAAATCTCGCTTTTTTAGTGCCGCAAGTGGTAACTGATCAGGCGCTGGTACTCAGCCCCAAAATTCACAGCGAATTAGCGGCGCTGCAAGCGCGCTGCGAACAGCGTGAAGAAGTATTTCACGCATTAGGCCCCGCGCTGGCGGGTGCTGGACACGGCGGGGTTAAAGCGCTTTTGTATGGCGAGAGTGGAACCGGTAAAACGCTTGCGGCGCTGTATCTCGCGAGTCAATTGGCAGCACCACTGTATCGATTGGATTTAGGCGCGGTATTAAATAAATATGTGGGCGAAACCGAAAAAAATATTCACCAGTTAATGCTGGAAGCAGCAGAAGGTGATTTTATTTTATTGATCGATGAAGCTGATGCGCTTTTTGCCAAGCGTGGCGACGGTGACAGTGGTGGCGAACGTTTTGCCAATATGCTTACCAATTATTTGCTCGCACGCATCGAGCAACATCCCGGCATAGTATTGATGACGACGAATGGCTTGGGGCGTATCGACAGCGCCTTTATGCGTCGCTTTGATCGTGTTATTGAATTTCATCCACCCACTTTGGATGAGCGGACGCGACTCTGGCAAAACCATTTAGGCGCGCGCAGCCCCGGCGAGCAAGCATGTAAACAGTTGGCGAGCTTGTGCGATTTAAGTGGCGGTTTTATTCGCAACGCGGTGCTCGCTGCAGCGGCGGAAATTCCGAATCAGCAGCAGCCGCGCCTGACTTTTGCGGTGCTGCTGCAGGCTATAGCGCGCGAGTACCGCAAATCGGGAAAACCTTTGCCTCCCAAGTTGCTCAACCAATTAAATCAAGTTGTACCCGGTCAAGTTGTGCCTGATCAAGTCTTAATGGGCGACGTGCCTTTGGTTAAGGCGGTGCTGTCATGAGCCAGGCCCAATCGCTACGGAAAAAAAATTCAGCGGATAATTCGACGCAGCCACTACAGCGCAGCGGCACAAAAAATAACAGTGAGGCACTCGATAAAAAAGCCGGGAGCGCCGCTCAACAAGACAATGCACCGCTGCAAAAAAAAGCGTATCGCTCTGCACTTTCCTCAGGGCAATCAGCCGCGCAAGACGAGCCGCGTTTGCAAACCAAACTCAGTGTCAGTACACCCGGCGACAGCCACGAACAGGAAGCCGATCGCGTAGCCGACGAAGTGGTGAGCCGCAGTGCGGCAGCCCAGAGTACGGAAGAAAATAAACTCAATCCCGGCAGTACCAAACCGGAAAATAATGCGAGCAATCCGCAATCCTTACAAACCAAAATTTCGCGCATGGCTGAGCCTGCGCCCGCCGCAACAGAAGCCCCACAACCAGAAACGGAATCATCGCCAGCAGCAACAGCTACCGATAATGAGCAGGGTGTGAGCGCGGAAGTAGAACAGCAAATTGCCGGTTTGCGTGGACAGGGTGCGCAATTACCTGAACACGTGCGCACGGAAATGGAAAGCCAGTTCAATCACGATTTTTCATCAGTTTCCATTCACAACGACAGCACCGCCGATACCCTCTGCAAACAATTAAGCGCGCGCGCGTTTACTGTCGGCAGCGATATATTTTTCGCTTCCGGTGAATACGCACCAGATTCGCAAGAGGGGAAGCGTTTGCTCGCGCATGAGTTGACGCATGTGGTGCAGCAAGGGAGTGGGGTGACGCGTAAAATTATGCGGGATGTGAATCCAGCGCCCACACCTGCTGTAGCCGCTGGCTCTGACGCTGAAGCTAAATTAAATGAGCTGTGTAAATTAGAATTGCCTCCCATTAAACATCGTCATGCCGCTTTGTATTCTGGCCATGGCGCGCGGCGCGCGGCGGGTTATGCGCGTAATACCAGCGAGGAGCAGGTCGATGTATGGAAGCGTGATGTTAATTTAACCGAAGCAACTATTGCGCAAAAAATTCAGGCTTCCTTACAGCGAACTACACCGGGAGCAACCTTTGCGATTCCCTCATCTCCCCACGCTATGGTGAATTTTAATTTGCCCGGAAGTTCAACGCCCATCAGTGGCCAATGGCGTGGTATTAGAAATCAGTTATTAATTCCTGATTGGGACAGGCGTGGTGTTTATCTGACCGCTCGCGAAAATAAATTCCAAGTCGATCATATGATCGAGCTACAGGTTTATGGTGATGCAACCGGTAATGCGGGTAATGTTGTTGGCAATATGGAGCTGTTAAAAGGTTCCTCTAATGCGAGTTCAGGATCTACGATTAAAAATCGTATATGCNNGATTTCCTGGGAGCCCAGGACAGTAATTTTGCGACCCTTTCGGACGACACTAAAAAGACCCGTCGCAGAAGTTTTTTGAGTGCGCACACTATTAGTTTTGCCGAGTTGGTGCGTGGGTCTGGGCGCAATGGTAATGATGCTGATTGGTGGACAAAAACTGAAATTGAAACAGGTGCGCATATGGATGTGTTGCAAGCGGCACCAGCAACACGTTTGCAGGGAACATCGGGGAATTTTGTATTTGCCACAGGTCCGGGTGGCAGTGAAATTCGTCGTTATTCTTATACCAGCTTTCCCATTCAAGTTACCGATCCTGCTGGGAAAAATGCCTTTGCAGGCATCATTATCAATTCATTTAATTTGAATAATCAAGTTGAGGTCGGTACTGAAGGCACGGATGTTGGTACCTTGCAGGGTACTTGGAATTTACCGCAGGGTTTTCGTTCAGGTGAGGCGGTAAGCATCCCGCTCAAGGCGATTGGCCCTTATTGTGCCGGGCCTGGTCAGATTCCTCCAATGAATACCAATTTCGATCACCTGAGCCCGGTTGAATTTTCAGAGTTTGAAATTCGAAATAACGAACTTTATTCAATGGGGAGAATTCCACTTCCTTCGATTCCGTTGTTATCCCGGGCACAAATTGGGTTGGTATTACAAGGCGACGATATACGATTTCAAATCCAGTACAACACCGGTATGTTGAATCTACCGGTGCCAGGTTTAAGCATTGAAGATAGCAGCATTGCATTGTTTTACAGTCTTGAGCAGGGATTTGGTGGCGAGGGTAGTCTTGATTTTGGTATCAATAATTTAGGCTCGGGTAATTTTACTATTGCGGCTTCCCAGGAGCGTGGTTTTTCTGCCAATGGCAATTTTTCATTTGATACAGAATTATTTGATCGTGCGCGAGTGAATATTTGGTATAGGGATGGTGCATTTGGCGGCTCGGGCGAAATAGGTATAGATAGCCCTGATAAAATTCGCGGTATTCGCCGGGCAAATTTAAATGTCAGTTTTGCAGAAGGAAATTTTTCAGCAACAGGTGAAATTCAGCCTAGCATTCCCGGTGTTCAGCAAGCGGGATTGCGCGTGACTTATAACGAGGAAACGGGGCTGACTATTGGTGGCAATTTGCAATTGAATAATGAAACACCTGGGCTGCAATCGGGATCTGTTGATGTCACTCTGAATAAACACGAGGGTGTGTGGAGGGTAAGCGCAACAGGTACAGCGGTTCCATCAATACCGGGTGTTAACTCGCAACTAACAATTAATTATAACGATGGCGCTTTCACTGCCGAAGCCAACGCCGACTATTCGCGCGGCATGTTATCCGGCAGCGTTAATGCCGGTGTCACCAACCGCACAGTCAATGCAGATGGTTCGCTCAGTGAAACGGCCACAGAGGGAAATCCGCTGGTAATTTACGGCGGCGGCCAACTCACCTTACAAATCGCTCCTTGGTTACAAGGAACAGCCGGTGTGCAATTTGCACCTAATGGTGAAGTCACCGTTACCGGCGAAATTGGTTTGCCCAGTCAGTTGGAAATTTTTGCGCGCAGGGAAATTAATAAATCGATTTTTAGTATCGCGGTCCAAGCGCCGATTTTCCCCGGAATAGTTGCCGAGGTCGGCGGTGGTCTAAGTGCAACGGCAGGGATTGGCCCAGGTGTGATCGATCAATTGCGTTTGGGTATTACTTACAATCCGGCACATGAAGNNATCACCGGCGATGCGCATTTAAATATTCCCGCCAATGCTGGGTTACGTTTATCGGTGCGCGCTGGAATTGGTTTGGGAATCACCGGCGCGAGCGCTACTGGAGGTTTGGATATCGGCGGTACGCTGGGTATTGAAGGCGCTGCTGAAGCCGGTGTGCATGTGGAGTGGACGCCTGCAACAGGGCTGGATATTCAGACTGAATTAGCCGTACATGCCCAACCCAGTTTCACTTTTGATATTGGCGGTTACGTCAGCGTACGTGCGCTGGGTTTTGAAGTTTATGATAATCGCTGGGAATTTGCCTCTTACACTTTTGGTTCAGATTATCGTTTTGGCATTCGTTTGCCGATTCATTATCGGGAAGGTGAACCCTTTGACATCTCAACGGACGATATTGAATTTGAAGTGCCGGATATAGATACCAATCAATTACTACGCGGCTTAATTGCGAGGATTGCGTGATGACGAATCAATCAGCGACTGCTAATAAAATCCAACTACAACTTTGCGCCGGAGTTGAAGCTCATGTGCGTGGCAATTTACTTGCAGCAGAAAATGCTTACAAAGCGGTGTTGAGTTTGGATGATGAAAACGCCACCGCGCATAACAATCTGGGTTTTATTTACGGACAGCAGGGCAACTTTTCATCGGCGCTGGAACACTTGCAAACCGCAGTAGAGATTAATCCTGATTACGCCACCGCGATTTCCAATCTCGGGCAAATTTATTTTTCACTCGGCGAAGGTGAAAAGGCATTTGAGCTTTTGGAGAAAGCGGTGGTATCAGGGTCAGAGGATGCGCAAAACTGGCACAACCTTGCGCGAATTTCGCTTTTGGTGGGCAATGTTCAACGCGCAGAATACGCTTGGTGGCGCGCACATAATCTGCGCCCCGAACAGGCTGATTATGTGGTGAACATGGGCATTGCGGTGGCGGCCCAGAACCGGTTCGCCGAGGCAGAAAAAATCTACCAAGCGGTTGTCGTGCAGCACCCGCAACATTTTAATGCGCTCTTGCAGTTGGGAATTTGCCAATTCTTAATGAAAAATTACGGCAGTGCGCGCGATACCTTATTGCGTGCCTTAGCGTTAAATCCCAAAGATCCATCGCTATTGCGGCACTTGGGTTTGGCGGAATTAACTTTGGGCGATAAAGTAGCTGCGGCCAACTATTTTAAAGCGCTACTGGATATACGGCCTGAAGATCAGGATGCACGAGTGGATTATGCATTGGTATTGTTGGACTTGGAGGAGTGGGGTGCATTAGCTCAACAACATGAGCACCTTCAATCGGTATCAACGCCAAGTGATCGCATTAAACATTACTTGCAAATAATTAACGATGCGCTCGCGGCGCGCGCCGTTCACTGATGCCAGCATCAGTGAACGGCTGCTGTAGATAAGAGTCGGTTAGCTCCACGCCATAAACGGATTCAATACGCGGTACCAGCCAGTAAATTTTAACGGTGCATTTAACACTGTTAAACAAATGCAATCCTCATTTTGCAACGCGGTTGGGCTGTGCTTGTGGCTCCCATCGCGCGCGATAAAATCGCCTTCATGATACACGCCCAGCTCGTCAGAATAGCCTCCACTCAAAATAACCGTGTATTCAAAACCTTTGTGCGTGTGCTTGGGAACTTTTGCACCGGCGCTGATTTTTTGCAGCGCAACCTGAAAACCTTGAACGTTGATCAGCGAGGTTAAATCAAACTTGCTGATTTCTTTTGTCTGGCGCTGCCAAGGTAAGTCCGCAAGTGATGTGGGCAAATAACGCAGCAGCGGGTTAGTAAAGTGCTGTGTGATTTTATCGCTCGGTGTTGGTTCCATTTTCACTTTCGCGGGCGCGTTGTGATCATGCGGCTCTAGTGATGTCATCAGCGATTCAAATGCTTCCTCATCGGTGCTAGCGGGTTTGATCGTCTCCAGCAGTGCTCCGCCCAGATGATTCAAGTTTTTCACATGCTGGCGGCAGTCGTGACAAAAACACAAGTGCATCGCCACCGCAAGTGATTCCGGAATACTGCAGCTTCCAGCTGCATAATTCATTAAGGTCATATCATCAGGATGATAGGCACTCATAGTTCTTTAGCCTCAAACATAACACGTAATTTTTGCAGCGAAAGACGCAAGCGCCCCTTCACCGTACCCAAAGGAATGTTCAACTCCTCTGCCACTTCCTCGTGGGTTTTACCTTCGTAATACACTTTGCGCAGTGCGATCATTTGCTCTTCGGGCAATTTGTCGATTGCTGCTTTTACAAATTTTTCGGTCGATAAATTCTGGATCGAACAAATGGTGGTGTCTTCTGTGGGAATCTGCCAAAGGTCTTCCGTTTCAATCACAATTTCAGCGCGGGTGCGATTCAGCTTGCGCAGAATATCGATGCGCTGGTTGCGGGTGATGGTAAAAATCCAGGTCGATACGGAGGCGAGTGACGCGGAATATTTATCCGCATTGCGCCACACGCTGGTCATCACTTCCTGCACCAATACTTCGGCGTGCTGACTAAAGCCTTGATTAATCGCATAAGCTTTTATACGCGGTGCAAAGTGTTGATAGATCGCACGAAACGCTGCTTTATCATCAGTTTCCGCAACACGTGCCAGCAAGGCACCCCAATCGGGCGCGTCATTTGCGGCGGTAGAGTCATTCATTGACACGGCCTTTTTAGTCGTCATGTGAAGTCTCATTATCGCTTACCCATCATTTTTAGATAGCCCTTAAACCGCATTTTACGAAGCGGTGTTGGCTACAGATCATTCCAGGGAAAAGGCTTGGGTCAATTTGCCGAACCAGTCGCTTTTTTAACTTTGGGGTTCATTTTTTTGTGTTGTTTTTTGATCCCAAAAAAAAGACGCGGCGTAACTTAACCCGCTGTTACCGACCCGACACGACGGGTTTTACCTTTTATCAAACATTAATTACATGTTGAATCGGTCAACAAGAGGGTAAGGAAATGAAGCTAATCAGAGGTATTTTTCTCGCGTTACTCAGTTTGACTCTCGTCGCTTGTGGGGGCGACGATAAAGAGAAAGTCAGCGTTTCGATCAGCCCAATGACGGCAAGTGTTAAGGCCGGTACAACTCAGGCCTTTATGGCAAACGTGACTGGTAGCAAAAACACTGCAGTCACTTGGAAAGTCGACCAAGCCAACGGCGGTAGTGTGACTGCGGCGGGTGTCTATACTGCGCCGCTCACGGCTGGAACCTACCATGTGACGGCTACCAGCGTTGCGGATACCAAAAAGAGCGCAACCGCGACTGTCACAGTGACACCGCTCGATAAAACCATGGTGCGCGTATTCCACGCATCGCCCGATGCGCCCAAAGTTAATTTGTGGGTGAACGATGCAGTAGCCGCCTCAGGCTTGGATTATCAAAAATCAACTGGTTACCTCACGCTCGATGAAGGCACTTATAAAGTGGCTGTGGAAGGTGTAATTCCCGGCGGCAATGCGACGGTGATCGGCCCGGTGAATCTGCCATTGGCGGGCAAGACCGACTATGACGTTATCGCCGTAAACAGTGTTGGTAGTATCGAACCTTTGGTCATTAGCGATACCGGTAGTTTATCTGACAACACCAAAGTGCGTGTACGTGTTGCACATCTGGCGGCCGCTGCGCCGGCTGTGAAAGTATTTGTGACCGCCCCGGGCGCTGACCTTGCTGCTTCAACGGCTTTGGGCAGCTTCGCATTCAAAGAGACTCTGGGCGCCGTTGAAGTTGCCGCCGGTGACTATCAAATCCGTGTGACCTTGACTGACAACACGGTTGTATTCGATTCCGGCACTGTAAATCTTGCGGCCGGTAAAGATCTGCTAGTCGGCGCCGTACCCAATGTGGGCACTGGCTCTTCGCCCATCAGCCTCGCGGTTTTGGATGGTAATGCAGTCGCGATTATCAGCGATAAAAATGCCGGNNGGTGCGACTTACAACTTTAAAGTGACTCCTAATGCGGCCAGCATGCCGGTCGTAATTAATGCCGATGTGCCGCTGATGAATGGTAGTGCTTATACACTTATCGCTCTGGGAACCCTCGCTACTATTGAGCCGCTGTTGTTGACCGATGACAACCGCTCCGTTGCCACTGAAGCAAAAGTACGGTTGGTGCATGGTTCGACTCTCGCGGGTAATGTGGATATCTATGTCACTGCACCCGGTGCTGGTATTACTACTGCGACACCAGCGTTTAGCGATATTCCATTTAAAGCCAGCACTGGATATGTGAGCCTCGCGGCAGGCGATTACGATGTCATCATTGCCCCCGTAGGAACTAAAACCGAAGCCATTAAAGTCAACGTTGCGCTGGAAGCCGGTGGTGTTTACACCGCTATCGCCCGTGATGGCGCCGGTCTGACTGCTGCGTTGGGCGTGATTGGTTTGGACGGCTTGGCCCCCAACAAAACCCATGTGCGTGTTTTCCACGCGTCTGCCGATGCACCTAAAGTGAATTTGTGGGTAGATGGTGCGGTTGCTGCGTCAGGCTTGGATTATCAAAAATCCACCGGCTATCTTGAGCTGGATGCCGATACCTATAATGTTGCAGTTGAAGGCATTATCCCCACCGGTAACCTCACCGTGATCGGCCCTGTTGATCTGGATTTGGAACGCAATATTCGCTACGACGTGATTGCGGTCAACTCAGTAGCCAATATTGAACCCTTGATCCTGACCGATATGGGCAAGCTGGCGAACGGCAACAATGTGCGTGTGCGTGTTGCGCATTTGGCGGCGGCTGCACCGGAAGTGAAAGTGCACGTGACTGCGCCCGGCGACGCCATTTCTGACGCGACCTCAGTGGGCAGCTTCTCATTCAAAGAAACACTTGGCCCACTGGAAGTGCCTGCTGGAACCTATCGCATCCGCGTAACCCTGCCCAACAACACGGTGGTATTTGATTCAGGTTCAGTCGCGCTCACCAGCGGCAAAGACTTGTTGATTGGCGCGGTGCCCAATGTAGGTACAGGTTCATCGCCCATTCAATTGGCGGTATTGGATGGCGCCAATGTGGCGGTATTGAGCGATGCAGCGGCGGGTGCGAATCTGCGCGTTGTTCATGCATCTGCCGATGCGCCTGCGGTTGATGTGCTGGCGAATAATGGTGTGACTCCCGCGATTAGTAATCTCGCATTCCCGGCGTTCACTAATTATCTGAATCTGCCTTCAGCTACCTACAACTTCAAAGTGGTGCCATCTGGCGTAACAACACCCGTAGTAATCAATGCCGATGTGCCACTGGCAAATGGTGCTGAATACAGTTTGCTGGCCGTGGGTGCGCTCGCGGGTATCGAGCCGCTGCTGCTGACCGATAACAATCGCAAAGTGGCCACTGAAGCGAAAGTGCGTTTGGTGCATGCATCGACTCTGGCGGGCAATGTGGATATCTATGTAGTCGCGGCCGGTGCTTCTATCGCCAATGCCATGCCCGCATTTGCCAATGTTCCGTTCAAGGCAGATACCGGTTATGTATCTCTGGCAGCGGGTAGCTACGATGTGATTATCGCCCCCACCGGCACCAAAACCGAGGCGATCAAAGCTACACTCACCTTCGCCAACGCTATGGTTTACACCGCGATAGCACGCGATGGCGCAGGCTTGAGCAGCCCGCTGGGTGTGATCGGTTTGGATGCGCTTGCCCCCTGATCATTAGTTAGTACTCGATAAAAACGCCCGGATTCGTCCGGGCTTTTTTTTTGCCGGAAATTTATGGCCAAGCTCCAGAAGTTTTATCGCGCCACTTGCCAGTCGTGAAATTGTGTATTAGTGTAGTAATACACAATGATCTAAAGTGATGCACCTAAAAACCCATCCACATAATCATCAGTCAACCAGGGAGTGAGCCATGAAATCCTGTTTTAAATTGATTACCGGTTTGTTGGTATTCATCAGCGTTTCCGCCAGCGCTGAAACCAGCCTTTACGAAATCACCAAAGGTGATGAAAAAATATATCTCGGCGGCACCATTCATGTGTTGCGCAATAGCGATTACCCGCTTCCCCCGGAATTTGAACAGGCTTACGAAAACGCCAATATTGTCGTGCTCGAAACCGATATGAAAAAAGCTAGCTCGCCCGAATTTGGCCAGCAAATGGCGCAAGCGTTTATGTACAGCGGCGGCAAAAATTTATCCCAGGATTTGCAACCAAAGCTCTGGCAGGAGCTGCAAACCTTTGCCGACGAACGTAAGTTCCCGCTCGGGCAAATGAGTATGTTCAAAGCCATGTTTGTCAGCCTCGCGTTATCTATGGCGGAAATGCAAAGCAAAGGCTTCGGCGTAGGGCAGGGTGTGGATTCCTACTTTTATCAAAAGGCGATTCTCAGTGGCAAAGCAACACAAGAGCTGGAAACAACCGATGAAGTTCTGGCGCAGCTTGTATCACTCGCCGACATGGATGCCAATCTGGTAATCAAAACCACGCTACGCGATTTGTACAATATGGACGGGGTATTGGAGAAAGCAGTCGCCTACTGGCGCGCGGGTGAATTAGAAAAGTTGGATAACGAAATGGCTGCGAATATGCGCAAAGAAACCCCGCAGGTATACCAACAATTATTGATTGCCCGCAACCAGGCCTGGCTGCCAAAAATTGAAAAGCTGTTTGCTACACCCGAGGTGGAATTAGTGTTAGTCGGCAGTTTGCATCTCTCCAGCAAAGACGGTTTGCTTGTGCACTTGAAGAAGCGCGGATACAAAATAAAACCTTATCAATTAACCCAATAATTTTTCGCGCACTATTTTTTTAGCCAAGGAGTTTCTATGTCAGCCCCGGTATCGTTAAACAATCTTCAGCGCCAATTGGGTGGTGTCACAATTTTAAAAGGGATTAGCGCGCAGGTATTGCCGGGGCAGGTGATCGCATTGCTTGGCAAAAACGGCTCGGGTAAAACTACCCTGCTAGAAACTATTCTGGGCTTTGGTTTTCCCTCTGCTGGCGAAGCGACACTTTGGGATGTGAAGGCGACGGACATTGATGGTGAGATTAAACAGCGTATTGGATTTGTGCCGCAGCAAGATGAATTGTTAGCGGGGATGAATGGCTGGGAGCATCTCGCGCTCTTTAAAGCCTATCAGTGTCGCTGGAATCAAATCTTGGTGGATCGTTTAATCATCGATTGGTTAATTCCGATGGATACCTATGTCGGCAAAATGTCGGTTGGGCAGCGCCAAAAATTATCAATACTGCTGGCATTGGCACATGAGCCTGAGCTGTTGGTGTTGGATGAACCCGTTGCCAGTCTCGACCCCATCGCCCGCCGTCAATTTTTACAGCAGATAGTCGAAATTGCGGCCGACGAAAATCGTGCAGTCATTTTTTCTACTCATATAGTCAATGATGTTGAGCGAGTAGCGAACCAGGTCTGGATATTGCGCGACGGGGTATTGGTTTGCCAGAGTGAATTGGATGGGCTTAAAGAGACTTTGGTGCGCGTTAGACTTACATCTAATGAACCTCTGCTGGAAAAAATTCGCTGGCCATATCTGCTAAAACAAAAAAATCAGGGGCAGCAAACACAATTGACGATTCAGCACTGGCAGCCAGATATGGAACAGCAACTTGCGCGTGAATTTAACGCAGAGGTGGTGGTTGAGTATTTAAGCTTGGAAGATATTTTCCTGGAGTTGGCGCCATGATGGTGACGAATGTTTTCAGCCAGTATTGGCATTTGTTTCGCTGGTTGATGATCCCTGCTCGCTATCACTATTGGCTTTTTATGCTCAGTATGGTGGTAACAGTTGTTGCGGTATTCAGCACAGTGGTTGGGGCCTTGTTAAATATCGGCGATTGGCGGCTAATCATCGTCGGCATTTGGGCAATTGTATTTTCGCTCTGGTCATTTAGCGCTGTATTGGTGCTGCATGGGCAGATGCTCTCTCTGCCATCCAATCGACAACTACGACTGATCCCACGTGTGCGTCAGCGGGCGTTGGCGATTCACTGGGTGGTACTGACGATAATGGCAATACTATTTACGGCGTGCCAATATTTTTTGAAGGAAATGGAGTTTACTTTCGGTAGCTTCATTTTGAATTGGTCGATTTTTTCGTTTTCCTCAATTATTTTTTTATTGTGTTTGAAATGGTTTGCCAATTTTTCCCTGCTAGCTGTATGGTTTTTTGGGATGGCGTTCTCTGCCTTTATTTGGCCGCTTGATATTTCCCCGTGGCTATTTTTTGCAGTGGCATTAGTAATTTGGTTAGGCTTTTCCTATTGGTGGTTGCGCTGGTTGCCAATGCAAAAAAATGACAATATCTTTTTATTGCGCAATTGGCAGAGCTTGCAGCGCTCATCGTCTTCTCATTGGGCCAAGCTTCCAATAAATATGCTTGCCCCGCGTATTAAAGTTAACTACACCCCAGCATCGCTCCATTTGCATTTGCTAAGTGGCGTGACTGGCAATGCAGTATCGCGCGTGCTCATTTGGTTGTTGATGGGGAGTTTATCTGTATTGGTTTTAAGCCTCATAGCCCTATTAGGTTATGGTGGAGCTATGCTTGATATGGCGCAGGTTGCAATTCCAATTACGCTCTGGACCTTTTTGAGTAGTGCGGGAATGGGTTATTTTACGGCGTTTTATGCGAATATTGGCCGGGCGTGGTTCTATTTTCCCGGCACCAGGGCGGAGCTATTGCGTGCGACTGAAAAGAATTTTATGTTGGCACTATTAATTGATTTGTTTTTTATCTGTGCGTTGATCGGTCTTGCTTGCTATTGGGTCTTCCCCGAATATCTGCTGATGAAATGGATTGTGCTCTACTGTTTATTAGTGTTGGCAGTAAACTGGGCTTTGTTTCAGTTCGTCTGGTACTTATATTGTCGTACCCAAGGTAGTAGTAATTCACTGGGAGTTGCCATTTTTTTCATTATTATGGTGCAAATTTTTCTCGCGGGAGTTGGTTGGGGTGTTGTGTCTAGTGGGAAAATAAGTGCGGAGCTGTTGGCATTGGGTGCTATTTTTTGTTGTTTTGCGGTTGGTCTACTCTTGCGCGTGTGTGCGAAAAAGGCGACGCCGAAAATGAGTTTTGCGCGGGGGAAGGTTTAATGTTCACCCTTAACCCCCAATCCGGCATCCCTATTTACCGTCAACTCGCCGAGCAAATTCGGCGCATGATCGCCGGTGGTCAGTTAAAAGAGGGCGATGAATTGCCCTCGGTGCGTGAGTTGGCGCTGGAGCATGCGGTAAATCCTATGACGATTTCCAAAGCTTATAGTTTGCTGGAGGGCGAAGGTCTGCTGATGCGGCATCGTGGTAAGCCTATGCAGATTGCACCGCAAGATAAACAAAGTAACTCTGAGCAAGAACGTTTGCTGCATTTGCAGCCGCAGCTTGAACAGCTTGTGTTGGCTGCGCGGCAGCTAGAAATTTCCGACAAAGTGTTGCTTGCCAGTTTGCGCGAGCTATTGGTCGTAAAATAATTACTCAGCGGTAAATCAATAATCGTGTTACCTATAAGGAATAAAAGGATGAAAATCTCTTGGCCTGCCTATGGAATGTTGTGTTTATTGCTGTTTGGTTTTTTACCGGCCTGCAGCGAAAAAATAGATCGTCAATCCACTGCCATTTCAATTCTCGAGCCTTGCCCTGGATTTGTGGAAACCGGCAAACCGCCGCTTGTATATGGTGCGGAGTGCGGGGAATTAATCCTGAAAGAAAATCCGGCTGATGCCAATAGTAAAGACATCAGTGTGGCGATTTTGCGGTTGCCGGCGATTAGCCCTGTAGCTGATGCCGATCCGTTGTTTTTAATCCAAGGTGGGCCCGGTGGCTCTTCGATTGAGATGGCTAACCAGATTCACAGTTTTTTTGCGGATGTGCGCAAAAATCGCGATTTGATTTTTGTGGATCAGCGCGGCACCGGCAAATCCAATCCACTGCGCTGTGAGCAGGCAACGCCAGAAGATTTGAAGTTGCCAGAGTCTGAGCAGACGGAGAAGTATCTTAGGTTAATGAAAAGCTGCGCCGAAAAATATCAACATAATGCCGCTTTCTATACCACTATACATGCTGTGCAGGATTTGGATGCAGTGCGCAGTGCATTGGGATACGAAAAGATTAATCTTTGGGGGGGCTCCTACGGCACTCGTGTCGCACTCGAATATGCACGGCGCTACCCACAGCAGGCACGCACCATTATTTTGGATGGTGTGGCGCCAGTGAGTATTGCGCTGCCAAAATATTTTGCACGTGATGCCATGGCCGCATTGGTGGCGGTAAATAATGAATGCCTTGCGCAAACGGATTGTGCCGCAGAGTTCGGCGATATAGTGCAAAAAGCTGAAACCGTGTTGCAACGCTTGAATGATCTGCAAGGTGAAGGAGAGCCATTGGAAGTTCGTTATGAGCATCCGCGCAATCAGCAAACGGAATCTTTTCATTTAACACCGCGCACATTTTCATCGTTACTATTTATGTCCCTCTACTCGCGTGATCTAACCGTGTTGCTGCCGCGCGCAATTAGCTTTGCGGAAAAAGAAGATTATCGCTTGCTTGCGGCATTATCGGCGCTTTCTGCTGAGCAGGCACAATTCATGAATATTGCGGAAGCTATGCGCTACAGCGTTATTTGCAACGAAGATTGGCCGCAGTTGTCGGCAAGTGATATTGAACAGAGCATCCCTTTTTTTGGCATTCCTTTTGTAAAAGATATACAGCCGATCTGCGCGTTATGGCCCAAGGCAGAATTGCCCGCCGATTATTGGGTGCCAATCAAGAGCGATGTGCCTGCACTCTTGCTCTCGGGTAAACATGATCCGGTGACGCCAGATGTATGGGCACAAACCGTTGCGGCGCATTTGTCAAACGCAACCAGTTTGAGCGCTGCCGGTGGCAATCACTCTGTTTCATCTGAAGGTTGTGTCCCGCAACTGATTGCACAATTTATCGAGCGCGCCTCTATGCAGAATGTAAAAGCAGATTGCGTAGAAAAAATTAAACCCCTGCCGTTGGTATTAGGTGCTAATAAGAAGAAATCGAGCAGTTCGGCTACTGACAGCTCTTCATCTTCAAATGTTTCATCAGCAGGGAGCGAAAAATAATGATTCGCGTAGAGCACCTTAGCAAAACCTTTGCAGCAAAAAAGAGTGGTGGCTTCAAACTTCCTGTTTTTAAAAAGTTTGCGGTACCCGGTGTTATCACCGCTTTGGATGATGTCAGTTTTACCCTGAATGATGGCGAGATTACCGGTCTGTTAGGTTTAAACGGCGCGGGCAAATCAACGCTTATGCGGTTGATTTATGGCTTGTTGCAGCCGAGTGCGGGCGATGTGTGGATTAACGAACATCAAGTAAGTAAAAACCCTAACGCCGCGCGTCAACAATTAGGTGTGTTGCCGGACGATACAGGTTTATACAAGCGCTTAACGGCGCGCGAAAATATTCGCTATTTCGGCGAGCTGCAGGGACTGCAGGGCGAGGAAATGGAAAATTCCATTAACCAATTAATTGATTGGTTGGGTATGGCTAATATTGCCGAGCGTCGTGCAGAAGGCTTTTCGTTGGGCGAACGTATGAAAACGGCATTGGCCCGGGCGATTGTGCATCAGCCCCAGCATGTGCTGTTGGATGAGCCTACCAATGGTTTGGACGTAATCACCACGCGTGCCGTGCGTCGCCTATTGCATGAATTGAAACAGCAAGGACGCTGTGTGATTTTTTCCAGTCACTTGATGCATGAAGTGAGTGGTTTATGTGACCGCATTATTGTGATATCCCAAGGAAAAATTTTAGCTGACGGTAATCTTGAGGCGCTTCTGGAAGCAGGAAAATCGCATAGTTTGGAAGAGGCATTTATCAATTTAGTCCAGCCGCAACAGGAGCTGCATCATGGGTAAACTGTTGAAAAAAATTGCTATAGTCTTTCGTAAAGAGTGGTGCGATGCTTTGCGCGATAGTAAAAGCCTACGCATGGCGCTGTTGATGCCGGTGTATTTTGTCGGTGTCTTTGTTGCTTCGTCACTGTTTATCATTCATATGAGCAATCAATCCAAAGCAACTAATAATGAACCCATCAAGCTCGCTGTTGTTGGTGCTGAGCAATTACCATCGTTGATTGACTGGTTGCAAGAGCGCGGTGTACAGGTCGATGCAGTGGGGGACGACGCCTATCAAAAAGTCGAAAGTGGTCAATTGGGATATGCATTGATAGTACCCAAAGATGCACGCGAAAAATTTGCCACCGGTGAATCGATTGAATTGGCATTGGTGTTTGATGCAACCAACGGCAAATTGCAAGGTGCGGTTCATTTTGTGCGGCAGCAAATCTGGAGTTGGAATGGGCGCATGGGCAGTTTGCGTTTATTGTCGCGCGGCATTTCTCCCGGCATCGCCAACCCGGTTTTTATTCGCGATCTCAACATTGCCAGCGATGAAAAAATGGGATTTTTTGTGATGGCGAGTTTGCCCATGTTGTTAATTCTCACTGCCTTTATGGCGAGTGTAGGTTTTAGTGCGGATATGACCGCCGGTGAACGCGAGCGCCGCTCGCTTGAATCGCTTTTGATTACACCAACATCATCCACTGCATTGGTGTTAGGGAAGTGGTGCAATAGTTTTTCACTTACCTTGATTGTGTTGCTAGTGGAAGTGACGCTTTTGGTTGCCGCCTTTGCTTACGTACCTTTTAAAGAATTAGGACTGCGAGTTGATGTGTCGCCGGTGGAACTGGCGGGTGTATTTGTAGTGCTTGCGTCGCTCGCGTTGCTCGCAACTGCCTTACAATTTTTAATCTCCCTGTTTGCGCGTAGCTTTAAAGATGCGCAAACCTATATGGCGGCGATGGTTTTCATCCCCATGGTGCCGCTGTTTTATACGCTAGTTAATCCCAGTGCTTATGCTGATTGGTTCCGCTGGGTGCCAGTACTTGGGCATCAGGTATTGATTAAAGATTTATTATTGGGCGGCACAATTACCGCCACACATTTTGCGCAGTTGTGGTTGGTGTCCGGTGTTGCCGCATGTGGATTTTTGAGTTACACCATTCAACAGCTACGTAAACCAAAAATTGTATATGGGGTTTGATTTTTTCGCAAAAGGCTAAAAAAGCGCAGCTTGTTGGGTTTCAAGCTGCGCCTTTTTCTTTTCTGGGGGTGAATTAACTTTGTGGTGGCTGTGTTGCTATAAAGTGAGAGTAGTTAAGGGCCCTTGAGTAAAATGCTTCCAAGTTTTCATAAGCAGAAAAATCAATCTGGTTACGAAGTTTTGCCCAGCTGATAAAACACGCAAGTCTGAGTTGCGCATCATTATAGGGGGCAGCGACGGGTAGCATGGATTGATTGAGTTCTGCCAACGTTGATTGGATTCGCGCTGCCTGACGTTGCAAATAAGGTACGGCAGTTATATCCACACCATCGCGCTTGATAAAAAATAAATTTACCGTTGCGTCCATGAGTGTGTTGACCAAACACAGATCATCCAACTCTTTTGCCGTTTTACAATAATCCTGTCCGGCTTTTTCGCGTAGATATTTTGTGATGGAGGCGGAGTCAGTTAAAAATATATTCCCATCTTCAAGAAAAGGAACCCGCTGGGTGGGCGATTTTGCACTGCTGCCCGTTTGATCTGTTTCGATAAATTTACAGGGCTGCGCCGTTTCCAATAACACAATGCGCACATGGCGAACAAAAGGTGATGTGTAGCTGCCGTAAAGTTTCATAACATGTTCTCTGGACTATTTGTTGCCCTTTATAAGGGGGGTGTTATTGCGCTTGCGGTGGGTATTTAAAAGCCTGACGTGCGAGCAGCTTCCAGTCCCCGGCTTGTTTTTGCCACACCAGCAATACACCCAGGTGGATCCTATTGGGTACGCCGCCATCTTTAATGTCGGCATTCAATTTATGGCGAACCAGTGCAACATCCCCTGAAATACTGATGGTTTGATCGGCTAATTCCATGGTGACAAAATCGGATTTTCCGCTGGCAATTTTATCAATAAATGCTGCTTGGTCTTCCATGTTGCCACTTGAATGACCGTAGCTTAGTTGCGGGGCAGATAGTGCGCGCAGAGCTTTGCTATCACCATCAATCATGGCGAGGCGCAGCTGTTCGACTTTATTTCCGAGCAATTCGAGCTCTGTGCTATCACCCATTGCCCAAGGACTAATGCAAAAGCTGATGATTAATAAAAGTCTTTTGATAACTGGATGGTTTAAGCGGGTGCGGATCATGGAGTAAGCCCTGTTCTAATGTGAGTGAGGCGACCGAGTTAGCGTTCTTATAATAAGTGCTGATTCTAACGGTTAGCTAGGTGGTATGGGCATGGCAATTATGTAAAAGCATGCTGATAGGCCATTTGGATATTCCAACTCGGTTTTTGACAAGAGTGATAATTCTCACGACACTTATGTGACGTGTATCACGTGTTATTACGATAATAACCTCAGGGTTGGTTAATTAGTTAAGGGAGTTGCTGTATGCCGGAACCTAGCACATCAAAATTGCCCCTCAAAGCCACTCTTGCCGAGCGTTTGCAGCATGTTGTCGATAATCGGCGCGGTGCGCAAAAAGCAGTGCCTATCGACTTGGGGCGCTACCTCAATGAATCTCAATTGCTCGCCTTGCATAGCCTTGAAAGTTTTGGCTGGCATCTCTGGTTTGTACGTCGGCCGCTGTTTATGCAGCCGGTAGTGATAGTCTCCAATGCGGAGTCTACCCAGCATGCTCAGTTAGAAGATGATGGCTCAGTCAATTTAAAACCGGCATTGCACTTACGTCATTAATTGTTTACCACACGAAAAGGCATTCAGGCCGTATTCAGTGCGCGAGCTCTAGCATCATTCCATACCTTTTAGGAGTGTTGCTATGAATAAGCTGTTGTCCATTACCAGTTTACTTTTTATGTTTGCAGGTTTATCTGGCTGCGGCAGTGACACTGTTGCGGTAGATGACCCGCATGAAAATTATGTCCCCGAATTGCGTGCTTTCGATATTATCGATAGCTACGATACCGATACGGCAAATCCCAATCATCCGCCACTTGTGTTTGACCCTTATTTGTATGAGGGTCTCTATGAAATATTTTGGGATGTGGATAGTCTTGAAGATTATCGTGTGTCTTTGCGTATCAATGATCGCAACAGCATTGAGGGGAGTTTACTGGTGCATACGCAGTTGTGCGGGGCTGGTCGTTCATGTGACCAAAGTGGCAACTGGGTTTGCGAATATACCAGCGATTTTTATATGTCCTGTGAAGGTTCAGCTCGTGAACTGGATATTTATCCGCTAGTTGACCAGTTGCCGCAAAGAGTATTTATGTTTATTGAAATTTGCGATTTCGATTCAGGCTACTGTGAATTTGATTACTACCCAGTTACCTTGCAATAATATTTATTAAATAATTTTGGTTCTAGCGCAGGGATAGCGCTGGATAATTTTGTTCAATGCCATCATGCTGCCTACCTTTTGGGTAAATCATCCTGCGCAGCAGTTTTATGATCAGTGATCTCTCCTTTTATCTTCTCGCCATTCCTGTAGTGATTTTAGTCGGTATGTCCAAAGGCGGCTTTGGCGGTGGCTTTGGCACGCTCGCCGTGCCGCTATTAGCGCTGATGATCGATCCCCGTCTTGCCGCTGCGATTTTATTGCCGATTCTATGCAGTATGGATGCGGTAAGTTTATGGAGTTTTCGCGGTACCTGGGACAAACTCAATTTAAAAATTCTGTTGCCCGGAGCACTGCTGGGCACTATCGCAGGGGCATTAACGTTTGAGATGACCAATGCCAATTGGGTGCGTTTGATTATTGGTGTGCTTTCAATTTATTTTGTTGCCCATTATTTATGGGGAAAACATTTCTTGGAGCGATTGGAACAGCGTAAGCCCAATAAGATTGCAGGCAGCTTTTGGGGCAGTATTGCCGGTTATGTCAGTTATATCGCCCACGCGGGTGGCCCACCGATTGCAATTTATTTATTGCCGCAACATCTATCTAAATCAGTATTGGCGGGTACTACAATTTTATTTTTTGCAATTATCAATTTTATAAAACTGATTCCCTATGTGTGGCTCGGACAAATTAGCAGTTCATCCTTTCTTACATCCCTCGTATTGTTGCCCCTTGCCCCTCTGGGAGTATGGCTGGGCGTCTATTTGCATCGCCGTGTATCTGACCGGATTTTTTATTGGTTCAGCTACGGGTTTTTGTTGTTGGCGGGACTCAAATTAACCTATGAAGGAATTGCGGGTTTGTGTGGGTAATCTGTATTGGCTGGCATTTATTGGTGAATTGGGTATGATGCTGGCGTACGTTACTGGGCTATCAAGGCGTCTACTGTGGCGAGTTGCCTTGAATACGACAATCTATTAAAGGACTCAAAAAATGAGAAATTGGTTAGCAGCGTTGGCGTTGGGTTTACCTATGATCGCGGTTGCGGGCGATAACTCAACCGGTGGTTTTTATCTGGGTGGTGGTGCGGCAGATCTCAAAATGCGTTTTGACGAGGGCGGCTCTCTCGATTGGACGACGGGTGAATTTGTTGGTGGTTATAAACTCAACCCGTTTGTGGGCGGTGAGGCTCGTCTCGGATACGGATCTGAAGATGGAATGGACTTGCTCTATACCTCTTTTTATTACCGCACAGAAAGTTCTAATGACACCGCTAAAACTTATCTTTTGTTCGGGTATACCCTTGGACAGATCATGCTGGATGGTGAGCCGGGTGAAGACGATACCGTTAGTTTGAATGGTTTTTCCTATGGTGCAGGTGTTGGTTTTCCGGTGACATCACAGTTGAATTTTAATTTGGAATACCGAATGGTTCTTGATGGTAATTGGAAATTCGAGGGCGACACTGAAAATTTGGAGTTGAGTGGTGTTTCAATCAACGTAGATTATCGTTTTTAATTTTCTATTTCAGTGTTGATTGGCTGGGTGGCTTCTCCGATGCTGAGACCACCCGGCACAATCGGTATATGTGTTGTTAGTGGTTATAACCCGCCGGCACTGCTCAGTGTGTGCTCGCTACTTGTGGCATTCGAAGTGCTCGCGCTACTGCTGCTGTTTTGTAGTGTGCAATGCTGAATAATCTTCTCTTCAATTTTTGCTGCAGCGCTAGATGTTTTTTGCTGTTGCTTCCAAAACTTGCACTCTACACTTCGTTCTTTCGCTGCCCTTAATTTAGCCAAACGATCAGCTTCGGCTTTGTCTACCAACTGTTGTTCCCGGCGCGCTTCGGCCTGTGCCAGAAATGCATCGTGTGTTAACTCCTCAGTTACTTCCTGAGTTGCGATACTGGATGATGTGTTTTCTTCTGTTGTTGCAGGTATTTCTTCTGTTGTTTTACTCGCGCGCACTTGCTCCATCGCCTCTTGCATGGCAGCTGATTGATATTGTGCGGCTGGTCTCGCAGTCGCATTGGGTTTTGCGGTCAGAAAATAGACGCTGAGACCGCCTAGAAAAAATAATCCTACACCTGCTGCGATTGTTTTTGCACCAATTTCCATTGCTTTCTCCTGTTGCAATTGGTTGTTGTTGATTAATTTTGTTGTGGTTACGCTTTTTTTACAAATTCCGATTTCAACATCATCGCGCCTATGCCATCAATTTTACAGTCGATATCGTGATCGCCTTCCACCAGGCGATTAATTTTTACCTTAGTGCCGACTTTTAAAGTTGATGATGACCCTTTCACCTTTAAATCTTTAATCAGCGTAACAAAGTCGCCGTCAGCTAATAAATTTCCATTGGCATCGCGCACGATTAATGCATCGTTACTTGCCGCATCAGTAGCATTTTTGGGCCACTCATGTGCGCACTCGGGGCAAATTAAAGCCTCGCCATCTTCGTAAGTGTATTCGGAATTGCATTTGGGGCAGTTGGGTAGTGCGCTCATAGTTATGTGTACATCAAAAAAATAATTTAGTGTATTGTCGTCATTCCTGAGAAAGCAGGAGCCGTAGACCAGCGCAGCTAAT
>DQHS01000137.1 GCA_003524365.1 Cellvibrio sp.
TCCCATAGGAACCGGCACACCGATCACAGGCAGGGCAGAAAGCGCTGCGACCATACCCGGCAAATGCGCCGCACCGCCAGCGCCGGCGATAATCACCGCATAGCCGTTATCGACCGCCGTTTCTGCAAATTCAGTGAGCTTCTGCGGGGTGCGATGTGCTGAAACCACCTCGGTGTGATACTCAACACCCATCTGCTCCAGTATTTCTACCGCCGCCTGCATGGTGGCCCAATCGCTCTTGGAGCCCATAATCACCGCAACTTTTCTTGCCATAGCGCTTGCCCGAATGCTTGAAACTGAATAAGTGTAAGCCCAAAAAATGGGCCGGAAACGGAAAAAAGGCGCGCATATTAGCACGATGCTTGTGTGATGCCGAACTCATTCTTTGGTGTGCTTCGTTTAATTGGCTTTATTGTTGTTGGCTAGTATTTAATCTAAAGGTCTGCCTTAATCATACTTTTGTGCCATACTTTTCTATAAATGTCATACGTAGGAGGTTGTGTCATGTTGGCTGTAAAAATGTCGGAAGGCGGAAGGGTCGTCATACCAGCTGAATTGCGCGATCAGCTGCAATTCAAGCAAGGTGATCAATTGCTTATGGAGATTAAAAACGGCGCTTTGGTGGTTACCAGCAAGGCGCAGCGAATAGCACAAATGCGCGATGAAATCCTCGCGGCCATGCCTCCCGTGGAAGCGGGGCGCTCCCTGGTAGATGAGTTAATTGCCGAGCGCAGGGCTGAAGCGGCTAAAGAAGAGGCTGAAGCGAGCGAATGGGAGCAGCGCAATGCCCATTTACGTACTTGATGCATCGGCCTTACTCGCGTGGATTCAAGGTGAGCCGGGTGGCGATTATGTGGCCAGCCTGCTCACCCAAGAGTGCAAATTAAGCGCAGTTAACCTTGCCGAGCTGGTTACCAAACTGCTCGACAACAACCACACCGCACCGCAAAACCTTGGCCAGCAGTTGCGCACCTTAGGTATAGAAATTTGCGCCTTCAATGAAGCACAAGCTATATCCGCAGGTCTGCTACGCAAACAAACACGCACGAAAGGTTTATCGCTAGGTGACCGCGCCTGCTTGAGTTTGGCGATGGAGCTACAAGCAGTTGTGTTGACAGGCGATAAGGTTTGGAAAGAATTAAATTTGCCGATTGAGATTGTGGATATTCGGGCGGGTTGATGTCAGGCCAGTCCAAATTAATAAGGAATGAATATGAAGATTGAACACATTTTTTATTTGGCAGCAGGTAACATTGAACGCTTTTTTAAATATTTAACTAAGGAAATTGTTGAATGACATTTACTATTAATGTGCCAACGCTTGATGGACACGAAGAAATAAATATTGAGCCCGGCTCATCTGTGATTTTTGTTGGGGCAAATGGTACTGGTAAAACGAGGTTGGCTGCTTATATAGAAACAGCCTTGGCACTGAATGCACATCGTATTTCTGCTCATAGAGCATTGGTTCTAAACCCATCTGTTCCGAAAATTAGTGAAAGTAGTGCCTTATTGGGTCTTCGAATTGGATATGCTGGAAAAGGAGCGGATGTACAGCATAGAGAGGGTAATCGTTGGAATAGAAATCTTTCCGGTCACCTCCTGAATGACTTTGATTTTGTTGTGCAGGCGTTATTTGCTGAACAATCAAATACGTCACTCAATACGCATAAAAAAGTACGCAACGGAACTTGTGATGCTGCTGATCCAACAAAATTTGAAATGTTAATTGATATTTGGGACCGTTTATTGCCGCACCGTACTCTCCAAATTTCTGGAGATGATATTCAGGTTTCTATTGCAGGAAAGGATGATCTCTATTCTGGAAGTGAAATNNATGAGTGATGGGGAGAGGGCTATTTTTTATATGCTGGGTCAGGCATTGGTTGCAGCAAAAAATTCCTTGATCATATTCGATGAGCCTGAACTGCATGTGCATCGTTCTATCATGGCGAAACTGTGGGATGAATTAGAATCTGCTAGGCCTGATTGTGCGTTTGTGTTTATTACTCATGATCTTGAATTTGCATCATCCCGCGTGGCTGATAAATATGTTTTACGAGAGTTTGATCCAAAACTGTATTGGAAAATTGAAAAGGTACCTGCTGACACAGGTTTTGATGATGAATTAACGACTTTGATTCTTGGCAGTCGTAAGCCCATTTTATTCGTTGAGGGGGCTGCTAGTAGTTTAGATATTGCTATCTATAGGAACTGCTTTACTGATTGGACAATTGTTCCAAAAGGCTCATGTGAAGAGGTCATTCATTCAGTAGTAACAATGAGACGAAACGAAAATTTAACAAGAATAACTTGTTCAGGTGTGGTTGATGCGGATGATTACAGTCAAGGAGATAAAGATTATTTGGCAGAATTGGGCGTTGCAACCTTACCCGTTTCTGAGATAGAGAATTTAATTTTACTCCCAACTGTTAGTCTTGCTATTGCCAAAAGTGAAAGCTATGAAGGTAAAGAGCTTGAAGAGCAATTAAATAAGCTTTCAGAAAGCATTTTTAACTCTCTAGCTACGGATGAAAAAATTGAAAATGTAGTAACTCGATACTGTATGCGACGTATTGATAGGGCGCTAAAGAAAATTGATCTTAGCGATGCAAAAACAGTAACTCAGCTGTCCGAAAAGTACAAACAAGAAACAGCCTTGCTCGATATTAAGAAAATTGCTGATGAGGCATCAGTGCGTATTAAACAAGCTATACAAACTAAAGATCTTCCAGTATTACTTGCAAATTATGACAACAAGAACGAGCTGCTACAGTTTGCAGCAACACATTTAAAGAGATGTAAGCTTCCCGATTTTAAGAATTGGCTTGTGCGGGTGATGAGAAATAATAGTGTTCCAGGTCTTATTGAGTCTATTCAGGGCGTCATTCCAAAAATAGAGCCTAAGTAATTTAGATCTTCATTACGCGTAGGTTGAGCGTTATCGCCCAACCTACCTCCGACATTTGTTACATCCCTCCAATCATTTCCACCATTCGGTAATGAACCGGAATCCCCACCAGCACATTCAATGGAAATGTCACACCCAACGCCGCAAAAATCGCTAGCCCCACCGCCTCCTTAATCGCAGCTGCGCTGTAAATTGCCTAGTGAACCGCACTTTTTCAGCGGCTATTTAACCTAGGGCTATAGATTAGCTAACGTAGCCAGATTGAAGGTGCAATAACATATTCTCTGCACGTTTAACAAAGTTGTTACATTGGTGTGGCTCATGCAATTGATGACTTAGTGCATTAACATAATGCCGTAGTCCTGATGGGCCGGTTTTACCTGCTAATAACCATTGTTTGAATACTTCCTCCGCCAGACGCTCACCTGATCTGCCAAAATATTCTACAAAAAGTTTATTAACCTGCTCGATCACGCGTGTAACAACTGGCAATAATTTTGGCTGGTGCGGATGCGTTGGGGCATGTGGCGAAAGAGCAGCGTGTAGCATAAAGCCTCCTAGTTGAAAGTCACCAATTGAACATTATCCAACATTTGAAAATATCGCACGTGTAGACGATGTTCTGAGTATCCAGGCTATTCCAATTACGGCGTTGCAGATGGAGCACCTGAGCTTGGCTTGATTAAAAAGACTTTTTGATCGGTGTTCTGTTCGCAATCGCACCCATGGATTGCATTTCTATATTTTTCCACTATCTCTTAGAGTAAGTTGAAATAAAAACTTATCATTTCCATCACCTCAAAATACACCGGAATCCCCACCAACACATTCAATGGAAATGTCACNNGCTATGTAGGAGGCGCTGGCGGTTAATGCAGCGAGGATTAACGTGCTTCCTTCGGACAAACCTAACGCCATGCCTGCCGCAATACCCATTACAGCCAAACCAAACGGGGCGATCAGTGCGAAGCTGATCAAGCGCCAATGTTGTTTGGGAAAAGGATTTAAATGTTGCGAGGCGCACACACCCATCTCTAATAAAAATAANNCCAGTGAGCAAAACCACCCCGCGACTGGTGAGCGCCTCATGCCAGATTCCCTTCATGCCGCCGGTACTTCTGGTAGCTTTTTTGTATAACAAAATAGCTACCACAATCGCGGGTAATTCCAGCAGTACCAAGTACAAAGTGGTTTGCGGGGCGATGGTGAGATTGTTGGCCTCCGCAAAGGCGAGTGCGACGGCAAAAGTACCCGCACTTGCGGAGCCGTAGTGGGCCGCGATGCTTGCGCTATTGGCGGCGTTGAGCAGGATGAACTTGCGCAACAGAGGGTAAAGCAGCAGAGGGATGGCGATGCCCNNGTGATCACTTCTGGCAGTAAGTGCCAGCTTACCTGACCGTGCAGTGCCAGCCCGCCTTTAAGGCCGAGTGTCAGCATAAGCAGGATGCTTAAAGTGTCGTAGGCTGCCTTGGGTACTTTGAGATCGGACTTGGCCAAACCGGCTAACACGCCGAGTAGGAAAAACATAATGACGANNTATTTACGATTATCTATACATAGCTTGAGCCAGCGATGCCTTATGAATATTCGCCACCTGACCTTTCGCCTGTTGCAGGTCTATATCGCCGTGGTGCGCACGGGTTCAATTTCCCAAGCGGCCGCGCAGTTGCACCTCACACAACCTACGGTATCGCTACAGATCAAACGCCTGACCGAAGCGGTGGGCGAGTTATTGTTGGAGGTGCGCGATGGTCAATATCAGCCGACGTTTGTGGGCAAAGAGTTGTACCACGCCGCGCTTGATGCGCTTACACGTTTTGATGATTTCAATGATTTTTTAAGCGATGCAGCGCAGGGCACCAAGGGGCATTTCAGTATTGGCGTGGTGACAACTGCGCAGTATGTGTTGCCGCGTCTGCTCAGCCCCTATGCGCAACAATATCCGGCAGTGGATGTGACGTTTAATATTGGCAATCGCGGCAGTGTGTTGCAGCGCTTCCAAAATCAGATGGATGATTTGTATTTATTTAGTCATCCGCCCACAGGCGATCATGTTATCAGTGGGCGATTCTTGCGTAATCCATTGGTCTTGATTGCGCCGAGTAATCATTGGGCGGCGCAAAAAACACAAATCGATTTTTCCGAATTAATCAATGAGCGCTTTTTGATGCGCGAACCGGGTAGCGCGACGCGCATGGTGTTTGAAACGTTTTTGCGCGAGCAGAATGTACAGCTGCATAAAACCTTGCAGATAGAAAGCAATGAAGTGATTCGGATGAGTGTTGAAACGGGGT
>DQHS01000318.1 GCA_003524365.1 Cellvibrio sp.
ATCTTCAGCAGTCTCGTGGTGGCCTGGGTGGGCGGGAACTTGTAGGCGATAGCCCAGCGCGGCGCGCGTGAAATAAAACCTAATGTATCCTGCAACTGACGGGAATTTACTTTAAAGACAATGCCGTCAATGTCGTAGGCAAGTGCATCACGTTTTTCGCCAATGTGACGATAGAAGCCCATCGCTTCCTGAATATTTTTTGCAACCTGTGTTTCGCGATTGGTTAAGAAACCCCAGGTTTTTAAAGCAGCCAAAATGCCGCTATGGGTTTCTGGCAATTCCCCGCCATCAACCCAACCTACGCTGTAGGCACACATTTCCAGAGGGCGACTTGCGGTAATACGGGAATCCAATTGGCGCAATGAACCAGCTGCCGCATTGCGCGGATTTACAAACAATTTCTCTTCTGCGGCACGCGCTTTTTCATTGAGCGCATTAAAACCCGCTTTGGGCATATAGATTTCGCCACGAACTTCAAGTACCGATGGATAACCACTTCCTGCTAAGCGTAATGGTATTGATTTAATGGTACGCACGTTCTGCGTAATATCTTCACCGTTGGTGCCATCACCACGCGTCGCGCCGCGCACTAGTAATCCATCGCGATACAGCAAACTTACCGCAATACCATCGAGTTTTAATTCGCAGGCGTATTCGATGTCGTCAGTGGTTTTTAAGCGATCTTGCACGCGCTGGTTAAAAGCGACCAAGTCTTCATCACTAAAAGCGTTATCCAATGAAAGCATAGGCATTTCATGCACAACAGTTTGAAAAGCAGATAAAGGTGTAGCACCAACACGTTGTGTCGGTGAGTCAGGCGTAACGGAGTCTGGATATTGTTCTTCGAGCTCGCGCAGACGCTGCATCAAGCGATCATAATCTGCATCGGTAACTTGCGGATCATCTAATGCGTAATAACGATAATTATGCTGATGAATTTCCTGACGCAGCTGTTCGATTTCTGCCGGGAAATTTTCAAAAAGAGATAGGTTAGACATGAATATTTTTACCTGATGATTCGGCGTCGGCCCAATTATGCGTGCTTGAGTATTGCGCGATTCATGCCTGATATTGCAGTTGCACACACATCCTTGTGCCCAGGAATAATACTAATTAACGCGGTGGCGGGCGACGAAACAAACGCAGACGCTCAAAATTACGAATACGCTCACGGCAATGCTCAAGCGTTTGCCGCGTCATTACACTGCGCTGTTCATCTTTTAATTCACCGCCCAGGGTTTCTGCAATCGCACGTGCTGTGTCAGCCATCAAATCAAATGATTGCATCGAATCGGCTTTAATTGGTAAGGTCATAAATAAGCTGACACCGGGTGTTTCAAATTCATCCATTGCATCCAGATCAAACGTACCCGGCTTGACCATATTGGCCATACTGAATAGCAATGCACCTTCGCCTTTGGTATCGCTGTGGCGATGGAAAATATCCATGCTGCCGTAGCGCATCCCGCATTTCAAAATAATATCGAGCAAATCAGCGCCGTTAAACATTTCGCCCTTGTGTGCCATCACATTAATAATTAAAACTTCTTCCGGCTCTGCAGGTAATTTTTCGGAAAAATTATTTTGCGCTGCTGCAGATGAGGAAGATTGAGGCTCATCGTCTTCGTAATCTTCTTCTGAATCTTCGTCCTCATCATATTCGTCTTCATGACTGTATTCATCGTCTTCGAATCCTTCATCATCTTTCGGATTCAAATCTTGCTCGTCTTCATCATCATAGTCACTCTCGTCTTCGGCAAGAGGATCGCGCGTTTCGTCATCATTAAGTTCGCGGGTATAGGAGCGATCATCGCGCTCATCAGCTTCACTTTCATAATCTTCTTCCTGACGCTCATCGTACTCGTCATCAAGATCTTCGGTTCGCGATGCGGAAAAACTGGGTTCGATGCGTTCGTTCAAGTTGGTTGAGCGGGTTTTGGTGTCATCTACCGATTCCATGAGCATTGGCACCGACTGACCTAAATTTAAACTGGTTTGCTGCGGCTCCCGTTGCGCTCGCATACTGGAGGCGGGTGCTACCGATTCTGAGTGGTGATGCTTTTCCAAATAGGATTTGGCTTGCGGTTTTTTCTCAATACTGGGGATGCGCGCCGAGGGGTCGCGCTGGCCAACAACACGCGCGCCGCCGTTGGGCAATTCACTGGTATAGCTCGGCACCTCTGCGGGAGGTTCATCCTCATCTTCCACTGGTTGTTTCAACGTTTTCTTTAACGAGCGTGACACTTTAATAATGCCTTTGCGCTCATTACGTTTACGTCTGATTCCATCCGCCAGCACCAGCAGAATCAGCAAAAAAACTATGACGATGACCAAATCTTTCATAAGGTTATCCGTGTTAATTAGTTCAATGTTAAACCGCAGCTAATTCTGCGGCTTCATCCACATCTACTGTTACCAAGCGTGAAACACCCGGCTCATGCATGGTAACGCCTAACAATTGGTGTGCCATCTCCATCGCATTTTTATTGTGCGTGATATAAATGAATTGCACTTGTGCCGACATTTCTTCGACCATGCGCGCGTAGCGGCCAACGTTGGCATCATCGAGCGGCGCATCTACTTCGTCGAGCATACAGAAAGGTGCGGGGTTCAAACGGAAAATCGAAAATACTAATGCAATCGCGGTCAACGCTTTTTCACCTCCAGACAACAAATGAATGGTGCTGTTACGCTTGCCCGGTGGGCGCGCCATAATCGTAATACCCGTATCAAGCAGCTCCTCACCCGTCAATTCAAGGTACGCATGACCACCGCCAAATACTTTGGGAAACAACTCCTGCAAACTTTTGTTGACCTGATCAAAGGTTTCTTTAAAGCGTGTGCGGGTTTCGCGATCGATGCGCTTAATCGCATTTTCCAGCGTATCAAGCGCCTCCATCAAATCGTCATTTTGCGCATCAAGATAATTTTTGCGTTCGGACTCGGTTTTATATTCATCAATTGCCGCCAGGTTAATAGGGCCGAGACGCGAGATTTTGCCCGCGAGACTTTCCAGTTCTTCTTCCAGCGGTTTTACTTCGGTGCCTTCCGGCATCTCTGCCAAAATAATATCCAGATTTAATTCTTCTTCTTGCAATTGCTCAACAATACCAGCGCGTTGCACTTCGAACATTTGAGCAGCCAAACGTTCCTGCTCCAAATGTGCACGTACAGCTTGGACGTCCTGCTCGGCGCGGTTACGGGCCTGCTCGGAGTTACGCAATTCATGTTCAACCGTTTCCAACGCGCGGCGCGCCTCAGTTAATGAAGCCTCGACCGATAAGCGCTTGGAGAGACTCGCCTCAAGTTCAAGCTTGTATTCTTCAACTGGGTCGCGGTTATCTGCAATGCTGGCAATTAACTGCTCGCGACGCTCTTGCAAGCGCGAGGTCTGCTCGCGCAAACGGCCAATTCCCAAACGAATCGAATCGAGTTGCGTTTTAACCGATTGGTAGCGCATGGCGATTTCGTGGGCTTTGTCTTTGTCGTGACGAGCGCGCTGACGGGCAGTATCCAGACCGGTGCGGATGTCATCGCGCTGTTGCAGCAGCGACTCACGCAAATCTGTATCCTGCCCCATCATGTCGATAGCTTCGCTCAAAATCATGCGCGCTTCCGACAAATGTTCAGACTCTTGTTCCATTTGCTCGCGCGCTTCGCGGATCTCATTGTCCGCGCGNNCGACGCAATGTTTCGCGATCTTGCTCCAGGCGTTTAATCGCAGCGCGACCTTCGTCAAGTTGCGCACTGAGTATTTCGATATTTTCTTCAGCACTTGCAATCGCTGCTGCTAATTCTTCCAATTCCTGGCGGCGGGCAATCACGCCCGAGCTGGCGTCGGTATCACGAGTGACGCGTACCCAATGTGGACTTAACCAAATACCATCGCGAGTGATTACCGACTCGTTAGCTGCGAGTTGCTTGCGCAAGGTGAGCGCTGCAGATAAATCATCTGCAATATAAATTCCAGTAAGCAAACCCGGAGCATCCCAACTAGCGGTGACCTTTGCGCTAAGCAAAGAAGCTTTCGATGAAGAGATAGATGGAGATTTGGCATTGGTATCAAATAATACCAACTCACCTTGCGTGAGGTTTTCAAGTAAACCGGTCACTGCATCAACTTGATCAACACAGACCGCCTGCAGCGCATTGCCCAATACAGTTTCAAGTGCTTTGTCCCAGCCATCGGCCACACTGATTGAATCGGCTAAACGCGCTTTATTGATTAACTCGTTTTGCGCAAGCCATTGGGTAACGGCTTTGTTTTTTTCGCCCATGGCCGCTTGTTGTAATGCTTCAAGCGAGGCATGGCGGCCGCGCATTTTTTGTAATTGACTGCGCGCTTGGTCAAGCTCATTCACAAAACGATTATTGTCGTTGCGGGTGTTATCTAACTGCTCAACAAAAGCATCCAGCTGCAGGCGCTTTTCATCTGCGACTAAATCCAATTCAGCAAGTTGTTCAGTCAGTTCATGGATAGAATCGTCATCGGCACCATCTTGCAAATTGGTTTTTTCTTCGCGCAATTTTTCAATGCGCTGTAATAACCGCTGCTGCACTTGTTCAAGATGTTGGATACGCGATTGCTGCACTTCGGCACGTTGACGCGGCTCGGCAGCGCGCTGGTTAAAGCTGTCCCAATCATTTTGCCAACGCTGCATGGCCTCTTCAGCATCGATCAGCGATTCGCCGGAAGTTTCTTCTGCCGCCTTCACCATTTCCAATTCGGGTTCAAGTTCTAATAACTCTTCTTCCCAAGCTTCGGTTTTTTGCGTATCGATTAATAAATTTTCTTCGGCTTCTTTACTGTCGCGGCTGGTTTGATCCAAATCCGCTTGCAATTGGCGCGCGCGCTCACTGGCGTGCTGGATGCTTTGCTCAAGGCGGGCGATCTCTGCACCTATCGCATAATAGCGACCTTGAACTTCATTAAATTTATCGCCCAGCTCGGTATATTGGCTACGGTATTTTTCGATTTGGGTATCTTTGTTAACTTGATCAGTAACAAAGGACTCCATGCGCAGTTCGAGATCGCGAATACCGGCTTGCTTGGCCTTCGCTTGTAAATCCAGCTGCTGGAACTTAAGCGCTTGCAATTGCGCTTTTAGTAAACGCTCTTCTTTTTTGTATTCCGCGTACTTTTCGGCGGCCTGCGCCTGCCGTTGCAAGCGCGATNNTCGATCAGCTTGGAGATCATGCCCTGTTCGATAATCGCGTAGCTGCGTGGGCCTAAACCGGTACCGAGGAAGATATCGGTAATATCGCGACGGCGACATTTGGTGCCGTTGAGGTAATAGCTGTTGTCGCCATCGCGGGAGACTTTGCGTTTGATGCTGATTTCAGTGAAGGCGGCGTATTCGCCCAACAGAGTGCCATCAGAGTTGTCGAACACCAGTTCGATGGAAGCCTGACCGACAGGTTTACGGCCACTGGAGCCGTTAAAAATAACGTCAGTCATGTTTTCGCCGCGCAGGTTTTTGGCGGACGATTCCCCCATCACCCAGCGCACAGCGTCGATAATATTGGATTTGCCACAACCATTCGGGCCAACAACAGCGCATAAATTGCTGGGAAAGTTGACCGTAGTAGGATCAACAAACGATTTAAAGCCAGCCAGCTTGATGCACTTTAGCCGCATAGGTCCATACACTCATATTTCATCAGGCTTATTTGGTTCGAGCGCCCCACTCCAACCCGCCTGTTCAATAAATAATTCGCCAGCAACCACACATTGCCTAGCTGTTTGATTTTGTTAATTTTTTTGACTGTTATTAAAAACCAGAAAGACGCCAAAAAAACCTGCAAGGGCAGGATTCTACACATTTGTGCGCCGCTTTACACCCGCCGCCGCCAGCAAAAATCACACTGCTGGTCAGCCTGTTTACTTTTCACCCGGAATTACTGAAATTCACCGAAACCCGCCGATTATTGGGCGACTTTTTGGTCAATTGTGATGCTTAGATCAGCGGGCACTGAGGTCATATCCACCGGGCCAAAACTGCCCTGCCAATCACCTGCTTTTGCCGCAGCCGTACCGTCTTGCGAGATACGGGCAACCACTTCGACATTATCCACAGAGCCTAAACTCATCGCAGGTGTCATCGCCATCTCTTCCGTCAGGGTCACACGCTTGGGCAGCTCGGAAACCGGTACCCGCATAATCGCTAGTGGCATTTTTGCACCCTGCCATGTGCGGGCATAAACAAACACGATTTGCTCAGGGCTAGCCTCGACCCCGTCTGCCAAACTGACATTAATACTGAGTTGGCGACCTGCACGGGCAGCCGCAAGCGACGCCTCGGTGCCACCTTCGGCAAAGTACAAAGTAGCAGCGTGTTCAATACCCGACATCAGCGCCTGACTACCCGGCGAATCCTTTCCGGTTAACCGAACCGTGTGCTCCCAGTATTTAATAGCATTGACGTAATCCTTTTTGCTGAACGCATTAATGCCCGCCAAGCCCAGCGCTATAGTATTATCTGGCTCCATCTTGAGCACCTTGCCCACCAGATCTACGATTGGCTGACTGATCTTGTTACCATCGCGCAAAAACATCGCCTGAGCTAATTCAGCCATAACCATTGGCGACCCGGTATCGCGCTGCAAGACCTGCTCGTAGGAGCTGACTGCCTGACTGAAATTATTCAAATCCATCTGCATGCGCGCGAGTAAAAACCAGTATTGCAGTTGCTCTTGATCACTCGCCAAACGCGCTTCAAGCAAACGCACCAGTTCGCGTGCGCGTGCAGGATCGGGGTTACGGCCAGCTTGATAATCGCCATTATCTAATTCGAGTTTGAGCTCCTGCGCCAAACGTATCTCCACATCGGCACTGCTACCCAACTGCTGGTAAAGTGCCCAGCTACCAGCCACAACAAGCAGAGCAATGACACCCAGGGTTTTAAGACCGGCGCCCAAGGTCCGGTTTTGTTGCGCCGCGCGAATATCGGCTTCGTCGTCGAGCAGCGAACGTTCCTGCTCTAGTTGTAGTTGGTCAAATTGCACCTTGTCGATACGCCCCGAGGCTAACTGCAATTCCAATTCAGCGATGTGCTCATGAAACAGACGCACATTTTCAGCTAGGCGATCCGCCACCACCTCACTCGGCTGACCATTTTGTTGATTGCCATAACGTATTAACGGCCAAAAGATAAAACCCAGGGCGATTGCACTCAGCAGCGCTAACCCTATCCACAAGGACATCATTATTTTTTCTCCTGTTTGGATTTTTTATTCGCTTTATCAGCGGTCTCTTTATTAGCTGGCGGATTCAGTAAATTGGCCAAACGTTCGCGCTCTGCGGAGGAGAGACCTGTATCGATCCCAGTCTCGACTTCAAGCCGACGACGCTTGCGCACTATAAGTAGAAGCAAGACCACGCCAGATAACAGCAAGATGAAGGGAGCGGCCCAAAGCAGAATAGTGGCGGGCGATAATCGGGGCCGATACAAAATAAACTCACCGTAGCGCTCCACCATAAAATCGACGATTTCTTTATCGGATCTACCGTCTTTAATCATGAACACCAGCTCGCGGCGCAGATCTTCCGCAATGGGTGAATTGGTACCGGCAAGATTCTGATTAGTGCACTTGGGACAACGCATCTCATCGATAAACGTTTGATAGCGTTTGCGATCGACATCGTTATCAAATTCATGAACTTCGATGGCGGCCAAACTGGAAACTGAAATTACTAACAACCCGATATAGGTGCAGAGTCTTATTAGAATTGCGCACATAAACATGCTTCCGCAGTGTTGAATGAAAATTTTGCGCGAGTATAACAACTCATAAGCGAGAGCGGGAAATTTTGCCATCAAGAGCAAAAACCGATCACAAGTGTTTGTTTCGCAACCGCTTTTTAGGTTTTTGGCAAAATTTTAACGAATCCGTAAAAAAAAGGTTGACCCAAAGTTTTACATGATTAGAATACGCGCCACCAACAAGGTGAGCGCTGAAAAGCGTGTAATCTTGGGCGGTTAGCTCAGTTGGTAGAGCAATGCCCTTACAAGGCATGGGTCACAAGTTCGAGTCTTGTACCGCCCACCACTCTTACTCACAAGGTAGCTGTGGTTTTTTGTGACGCTGCGGACCGGTAGTTCAGTCGGTTAGAATGCCGGCCTGTCACGCCGGAGGTCGCGGGTTCGAGTCCCGTCCGGTCCGCCAACATTTGAAATGAAAAAAGCCCCACATCTGGGGCTTTTTTTATGGCTATCAGAAAGTAAATCACTCACACCCCAAAATATAAAGGCCCCATAAGGAGCCTTTGTGGATATTGCACAAATTGTCAAAGCCATCTTACGCAGCTTTGTTGTTAACCCTCTGCTCCGCCTTCGCAGAGTCCTCTTTTATATGCTTGTATGCATAAATCCACACATAGGAAATCATGATGCAAGTTAACGCAACTATTACCAAACCATAGAGAACGATTGAGTCGATATACATAAGCACCTCCGCGTTTTTCGTTGATAGATTTAGTTTACGCGGGAGGCAGCAACTGGACTTGATCGAAATCAAGTCCAGTCATTGTGAAGGGGATTATTTAAGCGGACAGTTAATTGAGGCTATCGAAGATAGGTTTTATAGTTTCTTCCCACACTTTCGCATGTACATCACCTATATGTTTGTAACGAATCACACCCTTCCTATCGATCACATAGGTTTCCGGTGCACCGAATACACCAAGATTTAAACCCAAGCGACCATCAGCATCAATTACACTAAAGATGTAAGGATTATGCAATTCTGCAAGCCAGCGCTGCGCATCTTCATTGTTATCTTTGTAATTAATACCAAAAATGGGGATTCCCTGCGCTTTAAGGGTATTGAGAAATTCATGTTCCTGCCGACAGGTGACACACCAGGTTGCCCAAACATTTAGCAAACTGACTCTGCCCTTGAGCATTTCCTGATTTGCGCTTACCAAGCCTTCGGGATTTTCCGGTGCAGACAACACCGGCAATTCAAACGCAGGGACGGATTTGTTCAATAACGCTGATGGCATTTCGTTAGGATCTAACGAGAGGCCTCGCCAAAACAAAGCCGCTAACCCTGCTACAACCACCACAGGAATAAATAGAAAAAGACGCTGTTTATTCATTTACCAATTTTCCTACGGGAATCTCTACTGCGGGTGATTCTTGCTTGGCCACCTTGCGATAACGCTTATCGGCAACGGCTAACAGGGCGCCAAGGCCCATCATTAATGCGCCCAACCAAATCCAACGGACAAAGGGTTTGAGATGCACACGCATCGCCCACGCGGTTTCGGTTAAGGGTTCACCCATGGCGACGTAAAGATCGCGAAATAAACTCACATCCAATGCGACTTCTGTCATGGTGCTACCACTTGCAAGATAACGGCGTTTTTGTGGTTTCATCTCACGCAAAAATTTGCCATCTTTCATGACAGTAATAAGTGCTTCTTCGGCGGAATAATTTGGGCCGTCGATATGAGTCAGTTTATTGAGAATAAAGTCGTATTCAACAACGGTGACTTTCTGCCCTACTTCCATACGAACATCACGCTGCTCGGTATAAATGCTGGTTAAACCAACACCTAAAGTAGTCGCAGCAATACCGGCATGCGCAACCACCATCGCGAAATAACTTAAACTCAATTTTTTAAGCCCAGCTAAAAATGATTCGCTATGGCGCAGGCGATAGAACAAATCCGCCAGCAGTGCAGTAACAACCCAGCTTGCGATAAAGACCGTTAGCGCCGCAAGAATTTCGTATTTATCGCGATAGACCAAAGGAAAAACCAGGGCAATCGCTAAACTAATCGCCCACGGCTTCCACAGCAATTTTACAAATTGAAGGCCCGATGTACGCTTCCAATTAGAGAGTGGGCCAAATGCCATCAGCAAGCACAGTAGGCCCATAAGCGGCAAAAAGAACAAATTAAAATAAGGTGGGCCTACCGAAATTTTTCCGAGACTAAGCGCATCAGCAACCAAAGGATAGAGTGTTCCGATTAACACCATGATCATAACTATCGTTAGCAAAATATTATTGCCAAGCAAGAAAGTCTCACGTGATAACAAATTAAATCCGGCTGAACCTCTCACTACTGGAGCTCGTAACGCGAAAAGAGTTAAGGAACCACCCACAACCAAGAGAAAGAAACCAAGAATAAATACACCGCGTTCAGGGTCATTAGCAAACGCGTGTACTGATGTAAGAACACCAGATCGAACCAAAAAGGTTCCTAACAAACTTAATGAAAAAGTGAAAATGGCGAGTAGGAGCGTCCAGCTTTTAAATAGGCTGCGCTTCTCGGTTACTGCTAGCGAGTGAATCAATGCGGTACCGACTAGCCATGGCAGGAAAGAAGCATTTTCTACCGGGTCCCAAAACCACCAGCCGCCCCAACCCAATTCGTAATACGCCCACCAACTACCCAACGCAATACCGACCGATAAAAACCCCCAAGCCATAATTGCCCAAGGACGAGACCAGCGTGCCCATGCACTATCCAGCCGGCCAGTTAGAAGCGCAGCAATTGCAAACGCGAATACCACACTGAAACCAACATAGCCCATGTACAACACGGGGGGATGAATAATCAAACCTATATCTTGCAAGAGAGGATTTAAATCGCTGCCATCTTGTGGTGGAATCGGAAGAATCCGATCAAACGGATTTGAGGTAAATAAAATAAATGATAGGAAGCCAACCGCGACAAAACCCATCACCGCTAGTACGCGCGCTTGCATATCGAGCGGAAGTGAGCGACTAAAAATCGCAACGGCAAAAGTCCAACCTGCAAGCATAAAGATCCAGAGCAGCAATGAGCCCTCATGGCCGCCCCAGACTGCACTGATTTTGTAGTAGTACGGCAACAGCGAATTGGAATTGGAGGCGACATATTTAACTGAGAAGTCGTCATGTAAAAATGAATACACGAGGCAGCAAAATGCGAAAGCAACGAAGATAAAAAAGCCGGTCGCGAGCGAGCGGCCAGACTGCATCAACACATTACTGCCGTAATGCGCCCCCACCAAGGGCAACACAAATAATGCCAAGCTCAAACACAGGGACAATATCAGGGCAAACTGCCCCATTTCTGGAGCTAGCTGAACAAAATCAAGCGCCATATTTCAAGCCCTCGCAGGTTTTTTGATGCTCGCCTTTATCTTTCATTGCTTCGGCAACTTCCGGAGGCGTGTAATTTTCATCGTGTTTGGCGAGCACTTCACTGGCATTTATCTCACCTGATTCAGTGACTATGCCATTGATGACCGCAGCTTCACCTTCGGCAAATAAGTCGGGCAATATGCCATTAAAATTAACTTTGACATCAGCCACACCATCGGTAATCAGAAAACGAATCGCAAGCGAATCACTGGCGCGCTCTACGCTACCAGGCTTCACGCAACCGCCTGCCCGAATACGGGTATTGTGCGGAACATCGCCCGCTGCAATTTTACTGGGTGGATAAAATAAATTGATATTTTCACGCAAGGCATAGGCCATTAGGCCAACAGCCACGCTGGAGAAAACCACAATGAAAATAACGATCATCAAACGTTGTTTGCGAAGCGGGTGCATAGGTAATCGCGCTCTAGTCAGCTAATACGGGAAGTGATTTATTCAATTGACTCACCGGCGACATTATTCGCCTGCGCCAACTTTTGTTGTTTTATCTGTTGTTTAACAAATGACTTTCTTTGCAATAGCGGACTGACCAATAAAAAGATCAGAACCGCAAAAGTAATTGCATAAGAAGCCCACACATAGGAGCCATGACCATTCATGGCGATAAAATCAGCAATTGATTCAAATTGGAATTTCATTATCACGCCCTCTTATTGATCGCGCTAATCAAATCATTAACCCACTGGGTGCGATTCTCGCGACGCAGGATTTCAACTCGTGTATTGAGCAGCAACACCAGTGCATAAAATACGTAAAAACCAATCACCATCGTCAACAGCGGATAAAGCATAGAGGGATCAATACTGGATTTACTGGTGAATTTAATCGTTGCAGGTTGATGCAGGGTATTCCACCAATCGACTGATTTATAAATGATCGGGATATTAACCATGCCTACCAAAGCCAAGACTGCACTGGCTTTATCGGCAGTATCGCGGTGGGTAAATGCCTGTTGTAAGGCGATCATGCCAAGATAGAGAAAAAACAAAATTAACATGGAGGTAATACGTGCGTCCCATTCCCACCAGGTTCCCCACGTAGGCTTACCCCAGATGGAGCCGGTAACCAGTGATACAAAGGTTAACAAAGCACCGATGGGCGCGGCAGATTTCATCACCATAAACGGCAGTTTCATTTTCCAGATCAGACCAACCGCACCGGAAATCGCCATGATGTAATAGCCAGCCAAGGCTAAAAACGCGGCGGGAACGTGAACGTAAATAATGCGGTAACTATTGCCCTGTTTAAAATCAGCCGGGGCAAATGCCAACCCCCATACGGCGCCGGTCACAATAAGCGCGATGCTGATGGCGGCCAACCAAGGCAACCAAGGGCTTGTCTTTTCGTAAAACCAACGGGGAGAACCTAAACGATGAAACCATTGCCATGACATAGTTGTGAGACCTTTTCGCTGAAGCTGTTAGCTGATCTTATTATTAGTTAACCATTGGTACTAATACGCAAAGCACCCAGTGCTGCAATTGGCGCGAGCACTATCGCCAATGCGAGAAATGCGCCCAGCACTGCGAGCTGCATGCCAATTGCGCCGCCCTGCACCGCCGTCTGTACTGCACTCGCACCAAAAATCAATACGGGAATATACAGGGGCATGACAATCAGGGACAACAACAAACCACCTTTACGCAGTGAAACTGTGAGGGCCGCACCCACTGCGCCAATCAAGCTCATGGATGCCGTACCCAGTGCCAGAGACGCCAGCAGTGGAAAATAACCCTCGATGGGCAAACTCAGCATTAAACCTAGCAGCGGCGCCAACAAGGTCACGGGCAAACCGGATACCAGCCAATGTACGAGCACTTTTGCCATCACTGTAAAGTACAGTGACTGCGGGCTAATCAACATTTGCTCGAGCGAACCATCGTCGTAATCGCTGCGAAATAAGCCATCGAGTGATAAGAGAGTGGCCAAAAGTGCCATTACCCAGACAATTCCCGGCGCGAGCAGCGCGAGTATCGTCTTATCCGGACTGACTCCCAAAGGAATCAGGGTTACGGCAATCAGAAAAAACACCAGTGGGTTAGTCAGTTCTGCTTTATGTCGCGCGGCAATAAGCAAATCGCGACGAAAACTGGCAACAAAGCCGCCGAATAAGCTCGTTGCGAGGGAGCTATCACACATGATAAGAATCCCCGTCGCTCAGACCGCCAAGTCCGTTTTTAGTTTTATCCCGCGCGGGTTGATAATCCTGCAGATTCACCATACGCAACTGCGGCAAACCCAGATCCTGGTGTGAGGTAAGAATCACTACGCCGCCCTTGGCTGACCGTTGAGCGATAAGCGCCTCCAACTGACTCACGCCTAATTTGTCGATCGCGGTGAAAGGCTCATCGAGAATCCAGATACGCGCGCAACTTAAATGCAATCTTGCCAGCGCTACACGACGCAATTGCCCCGCCGATAGCTGATAGCACGGAGTATCCTCATAACCGTAAAGCCCCACCGCCGCCAAAGCATCGTTGATGGAAATAACAGCACCGCTTTGGGCTTTATACCACTCCAGATTTTCAGCGGGAGTTAGGGCTTTTTTAATACCGGGTAAATGACCGAGATAAAGGCTATCGCCCGCAAACTCCCAAGCCGCTTCTGGCAACGCCTGTCCAGCGTAGCGAATTTGGCCGTGATAATCCGAGCTGATTCCCGCAAGGGCTCGCAATAAGGTTGTTTTGCCCGCACCATTGGGGCCGCCGATTTGCACCACATCACCGGGAAACAATTGCACATCCAGCCCGGAAAATAGCAGGCGCTCATCCCGCTCACAGCCAAGATTAAACAGTTCAAGCAGCGGAATTGCCGCCTCAGTTACCGAATCGGTCATGCTTATTATTTGCCTTGTTATTTGCCTTCTTAATTTGCAACCGCGTGCTTAGTATCTACAGAAAACAGCTTTTAAGCCGCTATACTCGGGAAAGCGGCTTTTCAGGGTGACCGATTATAGCGATCTGCGCCTTTGCATAGCACCCCAATTTACGTTTTTGATCACATTAATATTTATTCGAGATAAGCAATGGAGCTGAGTTCCATCACCGACAAGCTGGTACAAAACCTCCAGCGCGCGCAGATCGAACAAATAATGACGATCACGAAAGTGCTTGGCTTGAAGTTGGGCAGCCAGTTTTTGGCTGATGTGCAAAAAGTAACTCAGGCCACACCGGATGAGCGCGCGCAACTCATTAAATCGATTGAAACCAGTCTCGCGCAGCTCAATAAAAATTCAGCCGCACCTGCCATCAAAGCGTTGATCGCTGAGTTAGAAGCGCAAAGAAATATCGCGCAAAGCCCAAATGTTAAATTGGTCACTCTTTCGGTAACTACTCCAGCGCCTACCAACCCGAATATTCCCGGCACCGCAATTCCACCGGCTCCATTAACAACCAACCTACTCACTTACACTAACCAACCTTTACAGGTAGGCCAAACCTTGCTGATGCAATTAAGTAAGGGGCAGCGCTTGCAGTTGTTACAACCGCTAACTAAAGCTGAAATCGCCACCTTCAATGCATTACTACAAACAAGTAATCCACAATCCACAGCCGCAGCAAATTCAACACAACCCAATTCAAATCCGGCAACCGTTAATACCCTACTCAATTCGCAACTAACGACCGGAGGCCTGTTGCGCAACGGGATTACCCAAGAAACTTTTTCTACAATAATTGAGCAAAATAAACTGGCAACAATTAAAAGCACGGAATCGATTGGCGAAACTCTGCGCCGATTGTTACCACAAAAAGATAAGGGGCAGGATCTTCTCGCAACCTTACCAAAAATCACCCAATTTATTCAGCAGCTGCCGCTCGCTGAGCGAAAAGAATGGCTATCCACCCAAGTACAGCAATCGCTTAAAACGCTAGCGAATCATATTCGGTTATCTGATCAACTCACTAATCCAAAATTAGTGCAGATGACACTAAAAAATAACGGCCACAGTTTTGAACACAAATTAGCGCAGTTAGTTACTGGCCAGAAAAATAATGAATTGTTACTAGCACCGGCTACTACAACTCAATCATCACCGCAAAAAAATTCAGCCGCAGTGCTCAATACCATTAATACAATATCAGGAACAACGTCACCGCTATCAAAGCCTGACAAGCAACCGCCTGACAACCAAGCGATAACGGCAAACAAGCAAGCTCTTATACCGCAGGTTTCCGTTGAAAAAATGGCGGCGCAGGATTTAAAAGGCGCACTACTTGGGCTATTGCATCACTTAGATACCGAACTGGAAACGGCAAAGCCTGCCCTGCCAGGATCGCCCTTGGCAACTGACATAAACAAAAATCTATTGGCTATCACCCTGCCCCACTTTTTAGGCATGCTCGCTAACAAACAACAAGGTGAACTCAGCCAGAAACAATTGCGCACACAATTAGTGATGCTGATGCATCAATACACCTTGGGCAGCATTGCAAAAATTCAGTTGCAACAAGTGCATACACTCAATCATCAATTGGGCCAAGCGGATCAAACACAGCCGACACAATCCTGGCAGTTTGAAATTCCTGTGCGCCAAGGGCAGGACGTGCATCCACTGCACATTCACATGGAGCAACAGTGGGTTGAAGAACAGAATGAAAATGCGGGACAAAATAGTACGCGGGTACGCCAGTGGAATGTCATGCTCAGTTTCGATTTACCCGTGATCGGTCAGTTTTATGCGCAGCTCACGCTACTGGGTGATAATCTGTCGGCAAAATTTTGGGCGGAAAATGAAAACACACTGCTTGAAGCAAAAAATAAAATTGACGGATTAAAAACACAATTAGAGCAGGAAGGTATCCACATCACACAAATGCAATGTGTACCCGGTTTGCCGCCCAAACCCAAAATGTCTTTTAGCTATTCGCTGGTAGATATAAAAACCTGAGGTAAACCATTATGGCAGCGCAGTATTCAACGCAAGAACTGCAAAAAGCAGTCGCCCTCTATTACGATGGCAAAAATGCGCCCCACGTAAGTGCCAAAGGAACAGGCGAAGTTGCTGAACAAATCATTGCCATCGCACAGGAACACGGGGTGCCGTTATGCGATAACTCCGCACTTGTCGACCTGTTAGTGACCTTAGAGTTGGGTGATGAAGTCCCGGAGGCGCTTTATATCGCCGTTGCCTATATCATCGCCTTCGCCTATCAACTGGAAGGCAAAATCCCCGAAGCCTGGCAAAACCATTAGCCTCCTGGCGCACAACTTTTACAAAAAACACACAGAGTGTTCGGATTTCACCCTTCCCAATTACCCTCTATTGATGCGATTATGACGTCACTTTTTTGACATCCCCCCATAGCCACTGCGCCACACACTAATGAATCACTTTATCACTAGCGAACAACTCAAAGCACAACTGGGTAAAGTTGTGATCTTCGATTGTCGGTTTAACTTAATGAACAAGACTCTCGGTAGCGAGCAATATCGTGCGGGGCATATTCCGGGCGCTTACTTTTTAGATCTGGAAAAGGATCTCTCCAGTGAGGTCCAAACCCATGGAGGTCGCCATCCGTTACCGGATGTGGAAAGCCTCAGTAGAAAATTGCGCGCTGCCGGTGTAAACCAGCTTTCAACCATTGTGGTTTACGACGATTCGCGCATGGGTTATGCCGCCCACGCTTGGTGGCTGCTGCGTTATTTCGGGCACCAACAGGTTTTAATTCTTGATGGTGGCTTCACTGGGTGGACGACTGCGGGTAACGCAATCGATAGACGCGAGCCCGCAATTAAAAGCGGAAATTTCAAAGCGAACCTACAGCAGGACTGGACACTAAACCGCGCGGACATTGTACATGCCGGGTCGGCGCTTACGCTGATCGACTCCCGTGAAAGCAAACGCTATCGCGGCGAAGAAGAACCTGTAGACCCGATAGCAGGCCATATACCCGGCGCACTGAATTATTTCTGGCAGGATGCAACCACGGAACAGGGATTTATCAAATCTGACGAGGCACAGCATCAACGCTGGGCTGATTTGACGGGACACGATAATTTGGTGGTGTATTGCGGTTCAGGCGTTACGGCTTGTGTGAATCTACTGTCGCTGGAAATGTGTGGAATAAAAGCAAAACTCTATCCTGGAAGTTGGAGCGACTGGTGCTCTTATCTACCAAAATAATCCGTTACAAAAAATAGCCCGTCGAAAAAACGCGCGAGCAGTGCCCCATATTGCTCGCGCACATGATTTTAATTCGTGTACTCATACTCAATGCGCACATCCTGCGGGCCACCTCTATCATCATCGATATTGGAGCGGCCGTGAAAGCGCATGAGATATTTTCCGTTTGGATCGTAAGCGAGATGAATGGGGTCAGCAAAAAGTGAAATAAATTTTTTCGCTGGCGCTATGCGGAAATAAATCCATTCACCACCAAAGCTAGCCTCGTACACCGGCGACTCAGGGCCTTTGATTTGGCGCACCTCCAATAAAATACTGCTGAGGCGATTCGGCATTGCAAAATCAAATTTCAAATGTTTACCTGCGACTAACCTATCCCAATTCAGCTGAATGTAAGCATCAAAACCAGCATCAATGACCGTGCGCGCATTATCGTGAATAACCTTCTCGTTTTTTGCACCGTCCATGCCTTCGGTTAGGATCAAACGCGCGCCCTCAAATCGTGCTCCGACAAATTGGTTGTCACGCGTGTCTTCAAAATTAAAACTCGGTTGAAAGGGCTCACCCTCGTAGAGCAGTGTTTTCGAAGCAAAAGTGCTACCGTCGGGCGTGACATAATCAACTCGCACCGCTTTGTTTTCATCAATCGCCGTGTAGAGTTCGCGATATACCAAATCGTTGGTATCAAGATTGTACGCGCTTCCTGCCACAACATAATTTTCTTCGGCCAGTGCGCTAGTGGCATAAAAACCGGTGACAACGATAACCAGGCTATGCACGAAAAAGTTACGAAAACAATTTGGTCGTTTTACGCTGAACATAAGATAAAACCCTCAAGCTAAGAAAACGATGTAACGGCAATATCACCACCCACAGGATCGCTATTATAGGTAAAACAACAAGCAAGGGGCTAGACCACTCAGCAGAAGATAACTTAACACCAGCGAGATAGCTTAACGGCGCGGCAATAGCACCCAGTAGTGCAGACCACAAGGGGCGCGAATAGATCCACACCAAAGAATGATTAAGCGTNNCCGTGTAAAAGCAGCATTTCATGCAGCAGCCCGAGCACAAGGGCGATCAGCACGGCCACGGCATCATTGAGTCGCTGCGGGAAAATAGAAAAATGGAAAATGAGGGCAGCAAGTGTGTAAATACCAGCCCAAAAACTGCCGCACAAAATGCACACCAACCACCCGACCTGAAACAGTAAGACATTGGTGATGGTAAAAGCCAATGCCCTACTGATCATTGAAAATATCCACTGCGGTAGTGTGGTTTTGCCAAGAGTACCTGCGCTGTGCCTATGCTGCGCTCAATAAAACCACCCTCGCAGTAACAGAGATAAAACTCCCACATACGGATAAAACGCTCATCAAAGCCTTGTGCACGCACGGCTTCCAATTTATCGTTAAATGCTTCGCGCCATTGTTTTAGCGTCTGCGCATAGTGATCGCCTATATCTTCAATGTGCAAAATGTTCATATCGGTTTTACGTTTTGCAAAATCGCTAATCACCGCAATAGACGGCAGTGAACCGCCAGGGAAAATATAGCGCTGAATAAAATCCACCGTCTTGCGCGCCATGTCATAGCGTTGATCGGCAATCGTAATGGCCTGCAATAACATCAGCCCGTTGGGTGCCAACAAACGCGAACAGGTAGAAAAGTATTGATCGTAATGTTCATGCCCTACCGCCTCTATCATTTCAATCGATACCAACTTACTAAACTGGCCCTGCAGATCGCGATAGTCATCAAAGAGCACGGTAATGCGGTCACTCAAACCTGCATCGGCGACTTTTGCCAAGGCATAATCGCGCTGTTCGCGAGAAATAGTGGTGGTGGTTACCCGGCAGCCATAATGTTGCGCTGCATAAATTGCCATGCCGCCCCAACCAGTGCCTATTTCAAGCAGATGGTCATCGGGTGATAGTTGTAATTTTTCGCACACCCGCTGTAATTTATAGAGCGAGGCCTCTGCCAGTGATGCTTCAGGCGCTGGATAAATTGCCGCTGAGTACATCATGGTTTTATCGAGAAATATGCGAAAAAAATCATTACCTAAATCATAATGTGCCGAAATATTTTTACGCGAACCTTCTTTGGTATTGCGATTAAACCAATGAAATATTTTTAACAAATATTGCCCAACAAGCGATTGTTTTGAATCCATCGCATCGAGCGCATCGATATTGCGCACAAACAGGCGGGTGACCTGAGTGAGATTAGGTGTCGACCAAAAGCCACTCATATAGGCTTCTCCTGCACCGACGGAGCCGCCAAAAATCACATCCGAGTAGAGCTGTGCATCGTGCACATAAATATCGGCCACCAAATCGGTGTGGTCAATTTGTCCACCGAATTGAAAGAGTTCGCCCTGTTCGTGGATACGCAAACAACCTTCGTTTAATCCGCGCAACAATTTGAACAACATAGCACGAGCGATGCTTTGGTTGCGCGTTAAGGATGACACTCGATGTTTTGGCAAGAGTCTGATACTGGTGGTTTTCACAATTATTCCCCTGTTGTTTTAAGTTCAATGCTGGTAGCAGCAGGCAAAGGGTTTATGGATTGATGTGTGTAGACAGGCACACCTTTAACAAACAGGCGCACCGCTTGCCAATAAATGGCAACAGGTACTTTTATTGCGGCCCAAGGTTGTAGCCACAGTAGTTTTTGCAATAGGGACTTTGACCAAGGCTTGCGTTTGAGTGTCAGGGTTGCATCCATATGACAGCTAACACTTTTCCCGGAAGAATCTTGCGAACCGATGGCATGTGCATGATTCTCCATATGTACCAGCAGGTTTTCTGCAGGTACGGAACTAATCCAGTGGTACGCCATATCGAGCGGATTAAAAGGCGACACATGAAATTTTTTATCGAATTGCGAGTTCGCTTTTCCTGTCTTTTGATTGCAGTGAATGAGATAGGTGTGGCGCTCATTCCACGGCGTATTATTGACCTGCGCAAGGATCATTGCAGGCTGCCCGGAATTTCTATTGAACAAATAATACAGCGTCACCGGATTGAAGCAAAAACCGAAAATACGCAAATTCGTCAGCATACGCACAGCGCCATCCGGGCAACATAAAACTGCATCTTTGTCCAACGCCAGCAATCTATTAACTTCACTGTAGACCGCATCTTTTAATGGGATGACAGGATCGCCGAGGAAATCCGTGCGACGGAAGCTCCCAAAATTAGCGCGATTAAGTGACCAGCCGCTCACGCCCTCAAACAAATCAGGCAGCTCATCCAGATCAATATAAAACAATGTAGATGAGTAACTGAACTCGTGACGTTTTGGAAAAAAACGACGATGACGCAAATCCCCTTGATAAATCGCGCTATGCATAACAAGGCCCGGATTCAAACTGCAATCGATTCATTACCACATCTCCCCCATCATCTCCGCAACACGAATCGCCGACACCACGCCATCCTCATGAAAACCATTACGCCAGTAGGCGCCACAGAAATGCGTATGATTGAAGCCGCTAATCTCTTGCCAGCGCGCTTGTGCTGCAACTGATTCGCGCGTGAACATTGGATGACTATAGTGATATTCGCCGTAGATTTTTTCAGGGTCTATCGCGTTGCCTGCATTGACTGATACGCAGAAAGTGGTCGCAGAGTTTAATTTTTGCAGAATGTTCATGTTGTAAGTCAAGGCAGCACTTTCACTGCCCTGATTGGCTTCACCCGAGGTTAAAAACAGGTAATTCCAGCTTGCCCACGCGCGGCGCAATCTGGGTAACAGCCGAATGTCGCTGTGTAATACCACTTGATTAGATTGGTAAGGAATTGCAGAGAGAATGTCATATTCAGCAGATGATGGATCGGCGAGTAATTTTAATGCCTGATCGCTGTGGCACGCGAAGATCACCTCATCAAAAAACTGTTCGCCAAAACGAGTGGTGGTGACCACCACCGAATCCGGATTGCGTTTTACGTTGAGCACTGGGCAATTGGTAAAAATGGAATCTTTATACTTGTCCGTCAACGGCTGCAAATATTGATGGGAGCCGCCTTTGATGGTGTACCACTGCGGTTGTTGGGTAACTGTTAATAAACCGTGGTTATGAAAAAAGCGCACGAAAAATACCAGTGGCATGGATGCCGCGGTACCAATGGGTGATGACCAAATCGCCGATACCATGGGCAAGATATAAAAATTAATGAATTTTTCGCCGTATCCATGCAACTGTAAATATTCACCCAGAGTTTGATCTTCCGGGATGCAGTTGTCTTTGTAGAGCTGGGTACAAGCTACATTAAATTTCACAATTTCTTTTAGCATCTGCCAGTGGGATTTACTTAAAATATTTTTCCTCTGCGCAAATAAACCATTAAACGAGGTGCCGCTGTATTCAAAACCGGTGTGCTGACATGCAACACTGAAACCCATCTCGGTAGGTTGATAAGCGACGTTCAGCTGGGCAAGTAGTTTTAGAAAGTTGGGATAGGTGCGATCGTTAAATACGATGAAGCCGGTATCCACCGCAACCTGGCCTTCCGACGCAGTAACAATCTTGGTAGCCGTATGCCCGCCGATTTCATTCTCTGCTTCAAACACACTCACATCATGGCGGCGCGACAACAGGTAGCCACTCAACAATCCACTGATTCCTGAACCTATGATGGCTATTTTTTTTCGGGCAACTACAGTCATGCGTAAACTCTTAAAGTGAAGTACGTGCGATTTTTTGCAAAAGCCAGACTTGCGCGCGTAGCGGCAAACAGGCTATAGAATTCATCAACCACACCAGCGGCCAAGGGAATTGCACTAGCCAATGACGCTTGCTGATCCCTTTCATAATTTTTTCGGCGGCTTCTGCCGTTGTCTGTGCAAATGGCATAGGGAAATCATTGCGGTCGGTGAGCGGAGTTTTAACAAAGCCGGGACGAACCACCGTGATATCAATAGACTCGCCAACCAAATCTACGCGCAATGAATTAAATAAATATTCCATCGCAACTTTGGAAGCGCCATAAGCTTGCGAACGCGGCATCGGCAAAATACTGGCCATGCTCGATATACCGACCAATTGCGCCTTTTCTGTCTCCGATTTCTTNNTCACGCGACATATCCTTCACATCGACGTATTCGCAAGTGCCTGCATTCAAGATGACGAGATCAAGGTACTGCACTTGTTGATTTATCCAGTCACCGGCGCGTTTACTATCTTCTGCGTCCGAAAGATCAACCTTGACGGCTACGCAGAGATTCGGAAATTGTGTAGTCAACTGCGTCAAGCGTTCTTCAGAACGAGCCAAAACCAAAACTCTGCTGCCCTGCTCTAGATAACGCACTGCCAATTCATAACCAATCCCACTCGACGCGCCGGTTATTAATACTGTGTAAGGTGCGGCGGTAGCATTCATAAACTGACCTGATTAATGCGCTATTGGCGGCAATTGAGCAAAAAGCGCTATAGTTTCTTTTCGACTCGCGCTCAAATCAACAATCGGACGCGGGTAATTGCTTGAGGCTGACGGATTGTGAATTTGTTTGGCAGACAAGTGCGCCAACTCTGGAATCCATTTACGTATGAAATCACCATTTGGATCAAAACGTTCGGATTGGCTGATTGGATTAAAAATGCGGAAGTAAGGTGCGGCGTCTGTGCCCGTTGAAGCACTCCACTGCCAGCCGCCATTATTGGCTGTGAACTCACCGTCGATTAGTTGCGACATAAAATAATCTTCGCCCCAGCGCCAATCGATCTGGCAATTTTTAGTCAAAAACATAGCCACAACCATGCGCAAGCGGTTATGCATCCAACCCGTGGTATTCAACTGGCGCATCGCCGCATCAACAATCGGAATACCGGTTTTGCCTTCACACCAAGCGGCAAACAAGGTTTTGTCATAGCGCCAGGGAAATGCTTCTGTATGCGCCTGCATAGCCTTACGTTTACAGACTTGCGGATAATCCACGACCACATGCTGATAGAACTCACGCCAGATTAATTCGCTAATCCAGCAGTTCGCGCCCGCATTACCGCCCTCCCATTCGCCATGGGTATACGCCAGTACAGCAGCAATTGCTTGCCGGGGCGACAGCGAACCTACCGCAAAATACGGCGATAAACTGGAGGTACCGTCAATGGATGGAAAATCGCGCTGATCAAGATAGCGCGTGAGGGACTTTTCAATAAACAAATCCAGACGACGATAAGCTTCCTGCTCGCCCGCGCCCCAAAGGTCAGATAAATCGCGCAACTCGTGCCCGGAAAATACAGTGTTAATTTCATCGGGCGAAACTGTAGTTACGTTTGATAATGAAATTTGTTTGGCGGGCAAACCCACAGGTTTTACCACCACCGGCATCATCGTTTGCAACCATTTCTTTTTAAACGCGGTGAAGACTTTGTAGGGATCGCCCTGACCATTGCGAATCATGCCCGGAGGCACCATGCAGCGATCATGACAGCGCTTTACCAGGATTCCATTGTCACGCAGCAATTGATTGACAGCGAGATCGCGATTCAATTCATTGAGTGGATATTCTGCATTGAAATAGCAATATTCCGCTTCCACATGTTGTGCGATGCGCAATAATTCCGCTGCAATGTCGGCGGGCCTTTGCACACGGACAACCAGCAACGGGATATTGAGATCGGCTAAATCTTTCGTCAATACTAATAGATGGCGACGTACAAAATCCAACTGCACAGATGCAATAGTATGCAAACGCACATAGGCATCGCAGTGAACATAAACAGCCACTACACCCTGCCCCACTTCAGCCGCTTTAAACAATGCGGGATTGTCATACACACGTAGATCGCGACGCAACCAAACTAATGCAGTCATTTTGCACCCACTTTTTTCTTTATTTGGCGGATTGCAAAACCCATCACTGGAATATGCTCATAGAGCATAGAACCAGCATCAAAATAATCGCGGTGATAATAGATCTTATCTTTGAACAGCAGATGTGAATTACCGCTTAGCTCCAATGATTTTCCGCCCGCCAGTTTCTTATGACGATAATGCATTGTCCAAAACAACATGGCTTCACCGCGTTCCTCCATTTCCAGTGAGTGATGGAATTCAAATCGACATTCGATAAGGTCATCCATCATTCCCGCAAAATAATCGGAAAGATTTTTGAGCCCGTTAATCGCATGAAGTGGGTCGCGGAACTGAATATCATCGCTATAAATATCAGCCAGGGAGTTGAGAACTTTTTTATCGAAACGCAGGTACAAAGTGCGTACTTTTTGCAGAACCGTCAGCGTCATATAAATGACTTATCCTTTTAACAATTGGTTGATCGTAGTCAGCACTTGTTGTTGGGTATCACAGGGATATATTCCCGAATGTGATTCAGGGTTTAGCGCACGAAAAACCCGCGCCACATTTCCCGCCAGCACAACCGCTGTGGAGGAACGCTCCCTCCACACATTCAAGTGTAGCTGCAGCTCGCTGGCATTGACTGTTTCGCCGCCCATAATCACCACTATTTTTGCACCCAGAGCTTCGGCACCCAACAAGGATTCCTTTGCATTCAAATATCCAAGAAACTCGGCCTGATGCTGATTCACCAACAATCCGTAATTTAATACCTGTGGCAGCGAACCATTCTCATTCTGAGCCGCCGACACCACCAAAATTTTTTCCCCATGGGCTGCCTGGCGTTGGCGACTTTGTGCGGCCTGAATATATTCAAGCAATACGCCAGCAAAAAACGCGCGCCGCACCGGCTTGCCCTGCTCATCCCCTTGCAACTCGATTAAAAATGGCGTCAATAAATAATCAGCAATCATCGGTATCGGGTAGAGCGAAAAAGTATCTTCTATCAATCGCTCCAGTTGGTTGCGATTAAACGCACTGATCGCGATATGAATCTGCTGTGCGAGCTGCAGCCAGATTGAATCTATCTCGGGAACCCTGTCACCGCGCTGCTCGTCGGCGAGCAGAGCTTTCACTTTACTGATTGCAAGGCCGCGCCCCAACCAGAGTTGAATTTCTTTCACCCGGTCGATGTCCGCGCGGCTATACAACCTGTGTCCTTTCGTGGTCCGCTGCGGAATTAGCAAACCGTAACGTCGCTCCCAGGCCCGCAGGGTTACCGTGTTAACGCCGGTTACCCGCGATATTTCACGAATTGGCACCGTGTCGCCGGCAGGGATTTCGTCAACTTCAATATCGGCAATAATGTCCACTAAACATTCTCGACAATGTGATTACGCAAACCCAATCGTTCTGGATGTGGAGACCAAAAGGTTTGTGACTTTAAGTAGGGGTTATCAAGTTTCAATAAATGATGCTTGAGCAATGTGAGCGGCACGACTAATGGCACCATACCCGCTTTGTAGGAATCGATTAATTGCGACAGCTCGTGTTTATCCTGGGTATTCAGGTGCTCTTTTAAATAGCCGCGCAAATGCATGATTGCATTAGTGTTGCCTTTACGCGTCGCATGGTGCGCGAGCGCTTCCATAAACAAACGAAAAAATTCATCGCTGCTGGTGTTTATATCGCGACCAGAAAGGTTCGACAGATAGCGACCGATGGAAAAATAGCTCGGCACATGGTGTGCCATCACCTGATATTTATAGCGGGAATAAAAATCGATCAGTTTTTTTGCCGTGGGTGCAGCTGCAACGTTCGTTTTGAAATCGTGGAAAGCAAAAACCCGGGTGAGAAAGTTATCCCGCAATCCCGGATCATTTAACCGCCCGGCCTCCTCCACTGGCAGCAGCGGCATCAGCTCCATAAAACGTTTTGCATAGGCCCCGCGGCCTTTACTATCAGCTGTGTGACCATTGGTGCGATAACGCTTCATACCAAAAACGCCGCAGCTGGGCGAATTTTGCATAAACACATAACCGCAAATATCCGGCATTTGTTGCGCAGCAAATTCCGCCTGTTCGACCAAAGCGTCAGTAACATCAAGTTCAGGGTTTTGCACACCGCGCACACGTGTTTCATCACCCATAAGCACCAGCCGTATGGGTTTGCGTGGAATTCCCAAACCAATAGCCACTTCAGGGCAGACCGAACGAAATTCGATGTATTCGCTGAGNNCCCATCAAACACTGACTGACACCCAAAGGGATTTTGCTCATATCGACCCTATACAGATTATTTAGCTTGTATAAGTTTTATATCACAAACCTATACAAAGCAAATATTTTGTATAAGAAATGAAAAATAAGTGATTACAGAGAAGGATTGGAGATGAAGAGCAAAGAGGTAAGTAAATAAGAGTTTGGATTAAGGGATTTACCTAACTTATTGATATGAAAGAAAAAGCCGAACATAAGTTCGNNGTACCGCGACGGAAGCCAATTTTGGTAACGCTCGACTCGAACAGATGACTCGCGTCCAAAGCCACCAGATCACTATCGGTCGTTTCGTTGTAGGCCATACTCGCGATAATACCTACACCCAAACCAAGACGCACATAGGTTTTGATTACATCGGCATCGGCCGCGGTGAACACGACTTTCGGTGCAAGACCGCGATTGATAAAGGCTTCATCCAACTTGGAACGACCGGTGAATCCAAATACGTAAGTCACTATCGGATATTTAGCCACTTCTTCAAGTGTCAGGTTAGCGACTTGCGCCAAAGGATGGTTTTTGGGCACGACCACGCTGCGGTTCCAGCGATAGCAGGGCATCA
>DQHS01000084.1:0-719 GCA_003524365.1 Cellvibrio sp.
GGTGTTGCATTACCGGCGGGTAAGAGCGATTGGCGAATTTACTTCCATTCTGTGCGCAAGCTGGACGCGACATTGGATGGTCTGAGCCTCCGTCATGTGCAAGGCGACCTGCACGAGTTGGCACCGACCGCAGGGTTTAAAGGCCTCGCTGCGGGTGCGAACCTATTGGTACCTTACACTGCCAGCTCCAGCATGGTGAGCTATACCGATTTTATGCCGCGCGCGTTTATCACCCAGCAGGGCATGACGGCAGAAGTTTTTGCTAATACCGACACCGAAGCAGTGAAGGATTTCGTCGAACCCTTCACTAAAGCAGAACAGTTACAACGCTTCTCTCCGGATCTGTATCCCATCGCCACCGCTGCCATTCGCTATCAGGATAACCTCGCGGTTAATCAAGCCGTCGCCAAGCTGGATACCAGCCCCAAAATTATCCCCACGCCAGCCGATGTGAAATATCGCAAAGGCACAGCGACGCTTGATAGCAGTTGGCAAATTCGCTACGCCGGACGTTTGACTGGTGAGGCAACCTATCTTGCTGCGCAATTAAAATCGGCGGGTGTGACACTGACCTCTGCGGCTGATCATATCGCTGCAACGGGTAAAGTAATTGAGTTAACAGTGGATGGATCAAACGCGAAACCCGAGGCCTACACACTCAATATCGCCGCCGACAAAATTACCATCACCGGTAGCGATAACGCCGGTGCCTTTTACGG
>DQHS01000084.1:789-42037 GCA_003524365.1 Cellvibrio sp.
ACTGGCCCGCACAAATCGGGATCGGGCAATGGCTATTATTCAACGGCCGATTTTATCGAAATTTTAAAATTCGCCAGCGCTCGTCACATTGAAGTCGTGCCTGAAATCGATATGCCCGGCCATGCACGCGCGGCAGTGAAATCGATGGAAGCGCGTTACAAAACCTTGCTGAAGGCTGGTAAAAAAGCCGAGGCTGAGCAGTATTTGTTATCCGATCCGCTGGATAAATCCCAGTATATGACAGTGCAAAATTACACCGACAACTCCATCAACGTGTGCCTGCCATCGACCTATGCGTTTGTCGATAAAGTGGTTTACGAACTGCAGCAGATGTATCGCAAAGCTGGCACCAAACTCGTGACCTTCCATATGGGCGGCGACGAAACCGGTGCTGGTTCATGGACTGCATCGCCTGCCTGTAACACACTCTTTGCCAAAGGTGAACAGGGTGTTGCTGGCCCTGCCGATTTGAAGCCTTACTTTGTGAGCAAGGTATCGGCGATTACTTCAGCCCGCGGTTTGGATCTGGCTGGATGGGAAGACGGTTTGATGTATGACCCGGTTAACACCTTTAATCGCAGCCAATTTGCCAACAAACACGTGCTCGCCAACGCGTGGGATAATATCTGGGAATGGGGCGTTGCCGACCGCGCGTATCGTTTGGCGAACGCGGGTTATGAACCGATTTTATCGCCCGCTACGCATTTGTATTTCGATCATCCGCACGAAGCCAATCCGGAAGAGCGTGGTTACTATTGGGCAACGCGTTACACGGATGCTGCAAAAGTGTTTGGTTTTATGCCGGATAATCTCTACGCCAATGCCGATAAAACCCGCAACGGCGCACCGATTGAAAATCTGGAAGCGCTCGTGGGCCGCGCCATGCCCGCGCTGGAAAAACCGGAGAACTTACGCGGTATGCAAGGGCAAGTGTGGAGCGAAACAATCCGTACTGGAGCACAGATGGAGCAGATGATTTACCCGCGTCTGATTCCTCTTGCAGAGCGCGCCTGGCACAAAGCGGCATGGGAAGGCGATAAGCCAAATACTGCTGCACGCAGTGCGGATTGGGCTGCATTTGCGCTGCAATTAAGCGCAAAAGAGCTGCCGAAGTTGGCGGCGTTGGGCGGTGATTTCTATCTGCCACCACCTGGAGCGGTAGTTGAAAATGGCAAGCTGCGTGCGAATTCATCGCTGCCAGGTTTGACGATTGAATTTAGTGTCGACAAAGGTACAAGCTGGAATACTTATGCTGGCGAGCAAGCGGTGAGCGCATCTGCTGTGTTGTTACGCACCCGTCTTGGCGAGGCGACTAGCCGTGTAACAGCGACCGCAAACTAACAAACGCTATTTAAAAAGGCTGTGCAAGGATGCGCAACTGCTTCACAGTCTCCATGTTTCTCGTAGTAAAACCCTTATATTTCCCGCCTTTTTTACCTCGCATGATTAAAAATTGTGAAAAACCCCGATAAAAACGCATTATTTGTGCGATTTCGTACAGATATTTGCGATTTTATCGATAACTCGTGTTTCATTATTCGCATTCCTTGCCTATTATTTGGTCACGCCACAGCCTCGTGCTGTTTTGTGGTTGATGTAAGGGCTGTTGTTTTTTTCAAAAATAATATTGCACAAGGTTACAACCATGAAAGTCGATGTTCTCTCCGTTGTGATTTTTTTGTTTTGCTTGGGAGTTTGTGTAACCCTGTTGGATTTAGGCGCGTTAGTATCATTTGCAGAGGCAGCAGTAGAATCGACCTCTGAATGAGTAACAGGTGAGTAAACGGAATTTTCGACAATGACTCCCGCTTCGGCGGGAGTTGTTTTTTGCGCGGTCCGGTTTGTGAAATGGGGAGCGTGAAATAAAGCGTGTGAGCTTGAACGAGGGGGATTTGTCGGGGCGACTCAATCAAGCCAGAATAATTTCTTTATCGGTCGCAATCGCAAAGAGAGGAATATCCCAACCTGCTGTAGTGAGTGAATCTACTTCCTGGCACGCATGTGCCAAACCAACGAGCACTGGTTTTCCTGCGGCTGTTTTACTTCCTATGGGCGATTTCTGTTTAAAAGCGAACGTGGCATCGTAAAAGCCGCCACCCATTCCTAATCGAGCTCCCGACCGATCAAACCCCACCAGCGGCATCAAGACTACATCTAACAACTGCGCCGACATCCTGTGCTGTGATCGGAAGTCTGGTTCAGGAATGCCAAAGCGATTTTTGGTGAGTAAGGCATCGGGTGTGTATTCAACAAACCACAANNGCAACATTGCGTGCACGCATAAATTGCGGCAGCTTCATCAAATGACGTAATAGGAAAATCGATGCCTGCGTCTGTTGGGTCGGATTAAGGGCACGGCGGCGCGCGCGCAATTCACTGCGCAGCTGTTTTTTTGCCAGTGCGAGATCGTTGATCGGTTGGTTGGATTGGGAATCAAACGAATCGGCCATAAATAGCCTTAAAGAAGAAATACATGAAGAGAGTTAAGAGACCCCGAAATGCCGCAACCAAGCTGGCCTTGAACCCATAGGTTCAAGGAGGTAGCACCTGTGGTTTTTAAGGCTTTCCGTCAAGCGGACATGCACACCAAACACAACGAGACACCACCAGTTTTGTGGAAATCGGCTCAAGGACTTGTCGGTTTGCAAACATTCCAGGGCGTGGCGTCAGTATAACCCAAGGTTACTGGCCTTCCGCAAATGAATTTATGCTTGGCTTAGTTAACCGGTTAGCTGTTAATCGTCTTAAACAGGGCTGGTAAAAAAGTGCTAGTTGAGCTTGTGATTACTTTTGATTCAAATCGCTTTTAAATCAAGCCGGGCGATTAACCCAGCTTGGCGAGGGTGCGATCCAGCTTTTCGTTCAAACGCAATAAATCGCTCTGATTAGCGGATCCGCCTGCGTTTACAGCCGCATTTTTGGATTGCAAGAGTTCATGGCTGAGGTTGAGCGCGGCCATAACGGCGATGCGCTCAAGGCCGATAACGGCACCTGTACCGCGAATCGCTTTCATGCGCTCATCGAGCAATTGCGCCGATTCGACCAGCGCCTGCCGCTCTTCGCGCGGGCAAGCTACTTGATATTCTTTATCGAGGATTTTTACAAAAACAGTTTCGTTGCTCATTGATGCCTCGATTACTCAGCGTCCAAATTACGTAAATGGGTGATCATGGCTTCTACGCGGCTGCGCGCCAGTTCGTTCTTTTCAATCAGGCGCACACGCTCGCGCTGCCATTCGCCTTCGCGGGTTTTGAGCTCGGCATTTTCTTGCTGCAGGCGATTGCACAGCAGGATCAGCTTATCCAGCTTGGTTTCGAGGGCGAGTAACAGATCGTCAGACATGATAATAAATAACCAATAAATAGCGCGGGTCGCCCACTATATTGCGCGCTTGGCGGGTGGTCAATCGCGCAGCCCAAGTTAATGTGAATTCGAGAAGTTGGTTGTTATCAAATGATAAACAAACAGGTTTTACTTGAGCCGCGTCAACCTTATAAATCGCTATATAAAAAGTTTGCAGAGTCGCCTAAGCCAATCGTGATAGCATTCATCCACTGTGATGAGAGGCCTCTATGACCGATACAACTTCCCCCGAACAACTGCTTACTCCCCTGAATTTTGACGATCTGGCCAACCTGTTGGCGCCCCTCGGCACCCTCAATAGCCCCTCCGAACTACACGGTTTGCTGTGTGGGAAATTATCGGGCGGTGCGACCCTGAGCGAAATTAACTGGTTGTTGGAAGCGGTCGAATTCCTCGATTTTATCGCTGCCCCGGATGAACAAGTGCGGATCGCCTTGAGCCGCTTGTATCACACCACCTGTGATCAACTGCGCGGTCAATTCAGTTTGAAACTGATGCTGCCGGACGATGACAATACGCTCAATGATCGTGTGCGCGCTCTGAGCGAATGGTGCCACGGTTTCCTTACCGGTTTTGGCAGCGTCGATCACCAGGGCAAGCGCGTGATCAACGAAGAATTCGAAGAGATGCTCCAGGACCTGGCGAACATCGTACAAATTCAGGCTGACGAAGAAGATGATGAGCCGAGTGCTGAGGCGGATTACATGGAGGTGACCGAGTACGTACGTGTGGTGGTCAACTCACTCTATTTTGAATTTTCTGCTGAGCATGCCGAAGGCGTAAATCCTGCGAGCATGGCGCCAGCGTCTAATCAATTGCATTAATTGTTTACGAGTGCATTTATGAGAATTTCCAAAACCGAATTTGCCCGCCGCCGTAAAACCTTGATGGCGCATATGGAACCCAATTCCATCGCCATAGTACCCGCCGCGCCCGAGCGCTCGCGCAGTCGCGACACTGAATATCATTATCGTCAAGACAGCGATTTTTTGTATCTCTCGGGGTTTGAGGAGCCTAAAGCTGTGCTGGTGTTAATTCCCGGCCGCGAACATGGCGAATATGTTTTGTTTGTGCGCGAGCGCAATCGCGAACGCGAAATTTGGGATGGTTATCGCGCCGGTCCTGAAGGTGCCTGCAGCGAATTTGAAGCCGACGATGCGTTTCCCATCGATGATATCGATGAAATTCTACCGGGCTTGCTCGAAGGCAAACAGCGCGTTTATTACTCCATGGGTAAGGACAGCGAATTCGATAAGCACGTAATGGATTGGGTCAATACCATCCGCGCCAAAGTGCGCTCCGGTGCAACGCCACCGGGTGAGTTTTTGGATTTAAGCCACTTCCTGAACGACATGCGTTTATTTAAAAGCGCCGCTGAATTGCGCGTGATGAAAGAGGCGGGAGAAATTTCCGCGCGCGCGCATGTGCGCGCAATGAAAGCGAGCAAAGCGGGCGTGATGGAATTTCAACTCGAAGCAGAAATTTTGCACGAGTTCCAAATGAGTGGTGCGCGTTTTCCGGCTTACAACACCATTGTCGGCGGCGGAAAAAATGGCTGCATTTTACATTACATTGAAAACTCTGCGCCGCTAAAAAATGGCGATCTGGTATTGATCGACGCGGGATGCGAACTGGATTATTACGCCGCCGACATCACTCGCACATTCCCGGTGAATGGAAAATTCTCCCCCGAACAAAAAGCGCTTTACGAGATTTGTTTGAAAGCGCAGCTGGAAGCCATCGCCGAATGCAAACCGGGTAAACATTGGAATGATCCGCACGAAGCCACCGTGCGTGTAATTACTGAAGGTCTGGTAAAAATCGGTTTGCTTGATGGTGATGTAAGCGAGTTAATTAAAAGCGAAGCCTACAAAGAATTTTATATGCACCGCGCGGGTCACTGGCTGGGCATGGATGTACACGATGTCGGCGATTACAAAGTCGGCGGCGAATGGCGTGTACTCGAACCGGGCATGGTGATGACGGTAGAGCCAGGCATTTATGTTGCACCTGATAACGAACGCGTTGCGAAAAAATGGCGAGGCATCGGTATCCGCATTGAAGACGATGTTGTGATCACCAAAGATGGCAACGAAGTGCTTACTAAAGATGTACCCAAAACCGTTGCTGAAATTGAAGCATTGATGGCAGTGTAACTTTTATCCAAAAACATCTCTTGCACCCAAGCTCTGCTTGGGTGCGCTTAACTCAGGTCAACCTCATGACCCAAACCCTCGAATTTGATATCGCCATTATCGGCGGCGGCATGGTGGGCACTAGCCTCGCCAGTTTATTGTCTGCCAGCCAACCGCAATTGCGCATTGCGCTTATCGAGGCTCAGCCGTTTGCGCGGGCGGATGAAATTCATTTTCAGCCGAGTTTTGATGTACGCTCTACTGCGCTCTCTTACGGTACTGCTAAAATTTTGCGCGAGCTAGGTTTGTGGGAATTATTGCAGCAGCACATTACACCGATTGCGCAGGTACATGTATCCGATCGCGGGCATTTTCTTGGTGGTGTAATTGATGCAAAAGAAAATAATCTCGATGCCGTAGGTTATGTGGTCGAAAATGCCTGGTTGGGCAAAGTGCTGCTTGGCCATGTGCAAACGCAGAATAATATCCAGTGTTTTGCTTCATCCAATGTGACTGCTTTAACGCCACAACAGGATTCCGCACTGCTCAATGTTAAAACTGACGCGCAAGAATTTTTAATAAAAACTACCCTTGCGGTAATTGCGGATGGTGGCGATTCACCATTGCGCACTGCGCTGGGCATAGGCACGCAAGTGCGCGCTTACGGGCAAACTGCCATCATCACTAATGTGGAATTTTCCGAGCCGCATCATGGCGTCGCTTACGAGCGTTTTACAGCAGATGGCCCCGTTGCGCTTTTACCACTGGGTGAATCTAACAGCGCACAGCAATCCGCATTAGTCTGGACTTTGCCTGCAGCGCAAGCCGATGAAATATTGCTATTGAGTGATGCCGATTTTCTCGCTCAACTCCAAGCCCAATTTGGTTTTCGCGTTGGGCGATTTACTCGCGTTGCGAAACGTTTTGCTTATCCATTGCAGCTCGTAGTGGCTGAAGAACAAATTCGTTCACATTTGGTGCTGGTAGGTAATGCTGCGCATTTTTTACATCCGGTCGCGGGTCAGGGCTTTAATCTTGCGTTACGTGATTGCGTCTGTCTGGTGGAAACCCTGCGCGAGGCGATTGCGGAAAATAAATCACCTGGCGACTTGGCAATGTTGCAATCCTATCTACACAAACAAGCACTTGACCAACAAATTACGATTGAATTTAGCGATAAGTTGGTTAGGTTGTTTTCAAGCGATCAGCTACCATTGGTTGCGATGCGTCATCTTGGCCTATTAAGTCTTGAATCCATTCCGCTAATTAAAAACCAATTTATNNCGCGTGCGCGGGAATGACGATAAACCAATCGATAATACCGATTATGATTTGGTTATTGTTGGTGCTGGTTTGGTTGGTGCAACTCTCGCCTGTGCAATTGCGCAAACTGATGCTGCACAAAATTTACGTATCGCTGTCATTGAAGCCAGTAGTGAGGTGCAACATTTTAGCGGCGATCATTTTGATCCACGCGTAGTTGCTCTCACTCATGCATCGCAAAAATTATTAACAGATATCGGCTGCTGGGATGGCATAGTTGCACAGCGCGTTTGTGTCTATCGCGAAATGAAAGTCTGGGACGGTGAAGGTACAGCGGCGATTGAATTTGATTGTGCCGAGGTGCAGCAGTCCCATCTCGGTCATATCGTCGAGAATTCAGTGATTGTGAACCAATTGCGTGAGCGCATGGCGCAGCATAAGAATATTTTCCTCATCCAGCCTGCTGCTGTTGCTCAGGTTATTCCCGCACAAGCGGAATTTCCGCGCGTGCGAGTGCAGCTCAGCAATGGCGATGAAATTACTACCACATTATTAATTGCGGCCGATGGTGCGCAATCCAAAGTGCGTGAGCTTGCTGAATTTTCCACGCGTGAATGGGATTATGGTCAGCAGGCGATTATCACCACCGTACGCACCGAACAACCGCACGAATTTACTGCATGGCAACGTTTTATGCACACTGGGCCACTCGCATTTTTGCCGCTGCAGCACAATGGCGCTGAACATAGCTGTTCTATTGTGTGGTCTGCGGACGATGTGCTGGCTACGGAATTGATGGCGCTGGGTGATGAAGCATTTTGTGCGCGTTTAACTACTGCATTTGAGGCGCGTCTCGGGCGTGTTATCTCCTGCGATAAACGCTACGCGATTCCCCTGCGCCAACGCCATGCGACTACTTATATCCAGCCTGGAATTGCTTTGGTTGGCGATGCCGCGCACAACATCCACCCACTTGCGGGCCAGGGTGTCAATTTAGGTTTGCAAGATGTGCTGGTGCTGGCACAAGAAATTGAGCGCGCGCTCGCGCGTGGAATTCCTCTGGCGGATTATTCGATCCTGCGCCGCTATCAGCGTCAACGATTGGCGGGTAATTTGGGCATGATGACCGCGATGGAAGGTTTTAAACGTTTATTTGGCAACCGATCACTATCCGTAAATTGGCTGCGCAATACCGGCATGCGCCAACTAAACTCAGTAGCGGCGATTAAAAAAATCATTATTAATTCTGCGCTCGGTGTTTCCTGATCCCTGCGGTTGAGGTAAGTCTATGGATGTAGATGGGATATTGTCAGTCACCCCTTTTGATTGGCATTCAATTGGCACCGCGATTTTGTGTGGCAGTATCATCGGGATCGAGCGCCAGTTGCGCGGCAAACCGGTAGGTATTCGCACCTCCTCCTTGATTACGCTTGGCACCTACATTTTTATCGCGGCTTCACTCTATGTTTCTGCACATATGGCGGGGCCGGAAAAAGTGGTGACAGATCCTTCGCGTATTATTGGGCAGGTGATCACCGGTATTGGCTTTTTAGGTGCGGGGGTGATGTTAGCGCGCGATGGTTTTGTATTGGGTGTAACCTCGGCAGCAACTATCTGGATGCTGGCGTCCATCGGCGTGGTGATTGCGATAGGTTACAACCTTGTTGCGATTAAATTATCGCTGGTCGTGATCCTCGTTTTAGTAGGAGTAGACTTTCTGGAAGACTACTCCCAATCACTTACACGTGGTGTGCATAAAAAATATCAGGATTGGCGTGGTAAAGGTAAATCCAGTTCCGACTAACTGGTGTAGAAAAGTAACATTTTTAAAGAAGTCTTTATGTCAAAACTCCTGATTGTTGCAAACGTATTAAATATCTTTCTATTAATTGTTTTAGTTTCATCAGTTGCCGGTTTTATTTCATTTCTTAATATATATGGATTATTTTTAGCTTTTGTTACGGCGGCAATTGCCTGGAGTGTTTTCAAGCATCAACGCTGGGGCTACTTTGCCGCTGCCGCTTGGGCTCTTGCATGCTATCAATTGGCAAAACAAGGCTACGAATTTCAAAGCATTAAGCGCCATGTGATGATTCTCGGCTTCGCATTAATTCCTGTTGCCCTGTTTTTGCACGAAATGCTGGGCAAAGCCGCAGCAAAAGTTGCACAAAATAATGGCAAAGAAAGCAATGATGGCCCAAAAATGCCCGATTAATTGTGTGTGTCATACACACCATTACAAAAAATGGCGATAATCGTTAAATTCACCGATAACTGCTTGACTCGACAAGGTCTGGTGTTTTAATTTTGAACTGCTACAGATTGAGATCCGCCCCAAGACTAGACTTTTGTAAGACACCTGCTTGCTGAAGACACTTGGACGTACCACGACCTGAGCAATAGCTTTATTTCAAGCTATTTCACTCTGGCTTTTAGTAAAGTCGGTTTTTTTGTTCGGTCAGCTACGCTGACGTTTTAGATGCAAGATGAGGAAGCTATGTCAGATCTAGTCTCTGGTGTTGTTAAATGGTTCAACGATGACAAAGGTTATGGTTTTATTGAGCGTGAAGGTGGTGCAGATGTATTCGTACACTTCCGTGCAATTAACGGCAATGGCCGTAAAACCTTGAAAGAAGGTCAGAAAGTGACTTTCGAAGTAACCCAAGGTCAAAAGGGTCCACAAGCAGAAAACGTAACGCCACTCTAAGTTGAGTGAGTTTCGAAAAGGGTGATTGAGTAATCAATCACCCTTTGCTGTTTTAGGGTTCCCATTGTGGGGTTGTTTTTCTTCCCACTGTAACATTGCACATCATTTTTCCATCGCATGCGCGATAGGATTTCTTTTGTTTCTCTCACCGGCTTCCGCTTCATGTTTGATTTGCAATCCATCCTCTGGCTTACTCTTATTGTTATTTCTGTCTATTACTGGCGCGGTGCATTGCTCGTTAAAGATCGGGCATATCATGCAGCGCAAAAACGCTGCGAAGAAATGCAAGTACAACTGCTGGACGAAAATGTTTACCTGCGTCGTATTTGGTTCAAGCGTAACGAGATAGGAAAACTATCGCTCTGGCGCGCATTTTATTTTGAATTTACTGTATCAGGCGCCGATCGTTATTTTGGGAGGGTGATTATGCTGGGCTCACGCATTACCCAAGTCGAACTTGATGCGCATCGCGTTCATTAATTTTTATCAGCTTCAATTCGATACTTTTATTTTTGAAAATAAATTAATTCCTTCAGGTGTAGTGTGACGGAAAAATACCTTAACGAAAAAGTCGGTGGCTGGAAGACAAAGACATCTACTCTCGCCTACGAAAATCCTTGGTTAAACGTCTTCCACGAAGAAGTCATAACCCCCAAGGGTACTGATGGTATCTATGGTGTAGTGCATTTTAAAAATACCGCCATCGGCGTAGTACCCATTGATGATGAAGGTAATACCTGGCTAGTCAAACAAAGCCGCTATACGCTCAACCAATATACCTGGGAAATTCCGGAAGGCGGTTGCCCGCAAGGCGAAAGCCCGCTCAATGCTGCACAGCGTGAGTTGGAAGAGGAAGTCGGTTTGCAGGCGAGCGATTGGCAGCAACTAATGACCCTGCATCTATCAAATTCGGTTACCGATGAGTTTTGTGTCGTATTTGTCGCGCGGGATTTATTTCCCGGTCAGCAACAGCTTGAGGCAACCGAAGATATCGAAGTGAAAAAGTTGCCTCTCGTCGATGCGATTGAAATGGTAAAGCGCGGTGAAATTACCGATGGTATTTCTGTTGCTGCTTTGTTGCGTATTGCACTCGATCTGAAATGAATTTCTGCGAGCACTGTGCTTGTTCCAGACCCTAATCATGAGCATTAGGCTTGATCAGCGAGCGCAACCAATTCAGCCAACCATTATTACCCAGCATATATTTATCCAGCTGATCCTGATTATAAAAATAATGTTCTGCATCTTTAAACAATAATTCACGCTTTAACATTCTGCGCTTGGGATTAATGATTTTAATGATGCGCGCAGGATTGCCCGCCGCCACTGAGTTTGCAGGAATGCTTTTCGTCACAATCGATCCGGCTCCCACTACCGAGTTTTCGCCAATCGTTACGCCCTTATTGACGATAACTCGCTCGCCCAGCCACACATTATTTTCAATCACTACCGATTTAGTACAGCGAAATGGACGTATACGATTGTAAATGCCGTGCCAGTCACTATCGCTGATGATGACATTGGCAGCGAACATGCAGTTGTCGCCGATGCGAATGGATTTTGCAGCTGAAATGCGTACGCCCGGCGAAATCAAACAGAAATCTCCAATGATAATTTCTGCATCGGCTTGTTTACTTGGCCAGCTGGTAAAGCGTACGCAATTGTCTTTTGCGCAAATAATCTGCGCATATTTCCCCAGATGAATGTTACGGCCAAAAATCACCAGACTGCGCGGATGCGCAATTTCAGGAATGCTGCCCAGGCTATCAAATTGCGGTGCAATAAACCGTTGCACATACCATTGATTAATAATTTTAGAGAGTCTTTTGATTAAGTAGGGTGTACTGCTGCGGCGCATAGGAAGAATTCGTTTGTTGGTCGTTTGTTAAATAATAGCTTCGTGATCGTTTATTCAAAGGTGCATTGATGTTTGTTAGAAGTGCTTGTCTGTTAGAATAAGTGCAATGATTATGAGCGAGAAAAACAATGCTGCCAATTGATATAAATTCAGTGAAAGGTTTTTTAGATCCCGAAGAGGGTGCTGCCTTATACGAACATGCGCTCGCAGTAGCTGCACTAGGCCCCTGTTTGGAAATTGGCAGTTACTGCGGTAAATCCACTGTCTATCTCGGTAGTGCCTGCAAAAAAGCCGAAAGTGTCTTGTTTGCCGTTGATCATCATCGCGGCTCGGAAGAGCATCAATTGGGTGAGGAGTATCACGACCCTGCACTCTATGACTCGCAGTTTGGCAAGATGGATAGCTTCCGTGAATTTCGTCATACACTTGCGCGTGCACAGCTTGAAAGTATGGTGGTGCCAATTGTTGCACCATCGCAATTAGCAGCGCGCTATTGGGCGACGCCTTTGAGTATGGTGTTTATTGATGGTGGGCACAGTATGGAGGCTGCGTTAACGGATTATCGCGCTTGGGCGCCTCACGTAGTGCGCGGTGGTTGGTTGGCGATTCATGACGTGTTTCCCAATCCTGCCGACGGCGGCCGTCCGCCGTTTGAAATTTGGCAGCTTGCACAGCGGTCTGGATTATTTGAAGCTATGCCCTTAATAAAAACGCTTGGTCTACTACGGCGGTTATAAAAAGTTGCGGTGTTTACAAAGGGCTGCGTTGCTTGTAAGGCCGGCGCGATTATTTAATTACCCAAATAAAGGCCAGGCCACCGCGATAAGAGTGATCGGTCACTACCAGTGAGCTGTTATTAAAATCAGTGCCACTGATATTGTCGTAGCGAATAAATAACGCAAGTCGGGTTCTAATGCCGCTGTGATTAAAGCTGCGGCTAAATGCTATCTGATTATTCCAGCCGCTATAACCACCGTCTGCATTAAAATAACTACGTGTTTCTGTCACGTACTCTGGCGCTATATTGTAATAATAATCGTGATAGTCATCACTTGCGAAAGCGACACCAGCACGATAAATGAGGGTCCAGTCATTGAACTTATTGCGATACACAAATTGCGGTTGAAAGACNNAGTTGAGCCTAATTCCGGCATATCCTCGCGCAGCTCATTTTTATCCGCATCGGGAGTAATGGCTGCACTGGCGCTAAATGTAAATTCGTATTGATCGGTGCGTAAGAAATTGCCGCGAATACCTTCGCGATCCGAGCGAATAATTTTTCCGCGATAAACAACGTAGGGAATAGGGCTGATGAAATTGCGGTACTCATCCGATCCGCGATAATCCGGCCCCGAAACAGCGCCCACACCTAGCCCAAGCTCCCATCTTTTATTAGCATCTTCTTGTGCATGGCTAATATTGCTAATGCTTGCGAGCAAGAGCGATGTAACAATGATCTTCTGTAAATAATGTAAATTCATAAAAAATGATCTAATCCAATAGTGTGTTTAGCCCTTATCAATGGGCGACTTGACGAGAGTTTACTGGTATTCTGCCGCCATTATCTACGTTATTATTTATCCCATCGAGACTCCTGTGACTACCACCGCCTTTTCATCTTTATCGCTCAGCGCCGATATGCTCGCTAACCTTGAATCACTCGGTTATAACGAGATGACACCTATTCAGGCACAAAGTTTACCGCTAGTTTTACAAGGGCAAGATATTATTGCCCAAGCAAAAACAGGCAGCGGAAAAACGGCTGCTTTTGGTATTGCGCTGCTGGAAAAATTAAATGTGCGTTTTTTTGGTGTGCAAGCATTAGTGCTTTGCCCAACGCGCGAGCTGGCGGATCAAGTCGCGAAAGAAATTCGTCGTCTTGCGCGCTTAACTCATAATGTAAAAGTGCTTACACTTTGCGGTGGTGTTTCAATTGGGCCACAAATTGGCTCGCTTGAACGCGGCGCGCATATTGTAGTGGGTACGCCTGGGCGTATTGTCGATCACATCGCCAAAGGCACACTAAAACTTGATAGCGTCAATCAACTGGTGTTGGATGAAGCGGATCGCATGTTGGAGATGGGTTTTTCCGAGGATATCGATACGGTACTCGCCGCCTGCAATGCGGATCGCCAAACATTATTGTTTTCCGCTACCTATCCTGATGATATTAAAAAAATCAGCGCGCGCTGCCAGCGTGACCCGAAAATGGTGAGTGTGGAATCTATTCACTCCGAAACTAATATTGAACAACACTTTTATGAATTGCGTGCCGACGATGAAATTTATCCCGCTGTTTTAAAAGTGCTTGCGCATTTCCAGCCGGAAACCTCTATCGCCTTTTGCAATACAAAAATTGCTTGTGATGAATTGCTGGATTATTTACGTGACCAAGGTGTAAATGCATTGGCTTTGCATGGCGATCTGGAACAAAAAGAGCGCGATCAAGTATTGGTGCGTTTTTCAAATAGAAGCTGCTCCGTATTGATTGCCACCGATGTTGCTGCACGTGGTATTGATATTAAAGGTTTGGATGCCGTAATCAATGTGGATTTGGCGCGCGACAGTGAAGTGCATGTGCACCGCATTGGTCGTACTGGTCGCGCAGGTGAATCAGGTTTGGCGTTGAATTTAGTCGTGCAAAAAGAAGTCCATAAAATTAATCGACTCGAAGATTATATGAATCAGTCGATTACCCTTGAACCCTTGCCGCAAACCGATAAAAAATCCTTGCCCGCTCCAACCATGGTGACCTTACATATTGATGGTGGTAAAAAAGATAAATTGCGCCCTGGGGATATTATCGGTGCCTTGACTAAAGACGCAGGTTTACCTTTCGAGAAAATCGGAAAAATCGACATGTTTGATTTTTCGGCTTATGTGGCGGTGGATCATAGTATTGCGCGTGCTGCCTTAAAACAGTTGTCGGATGGAAAATTAAAAGGCCGGAAGTTTCGTGCAAGAAAACTCTAACAATGTCTTAAAGATCAGATTGTGCAAAATTACGTAAATAATAAAGGGTTTTAATATCTTATGAATTAATTTCATCGCACTTGCCAAGTGCGATGAAGATGGATTCTGGCATTCCTTTGGTGACCGTATGCAGCATGGATGCTGCATTCGAGACCCCAGGGATGGGTTTACGGCGTGTCACATAAGGAATGCCGGAGTCCATCTGATCTATCAGCGTGCAGTACAATAAAAAAATAACGAGTAAATAATAGGAAAATCCATGGCCATAGCAGCAGTCATCGTAGCAATCCTAATCCTTGTGGTACTCATCACTGGATTAAAACTCAATCCCTTTCTCGCCTTTTTGGTTTCCGCCATATCTGCCGCGATCATGCTCGGCATTCCGCTCGATAAAATCCCTGCAACAATTGAAGCGGGAATTGGCGGCATGTTGGGGTCGCTCGCTATTATTTTATGCCTCGGTGCGATGTTCGGGAAATTAGTCGCTGAGTCAGGTGCGGCGCAACAAATCAGCCGCAGCTTGATGAATTGGTGCGGGCCAAAATATATTACCTGGGCGCTAATGCTCACCGGTTTTATCGTAGGTATTCCACTTTTTTACAATGTCGGTTTCGTATTGTTAGTGCCATTGGTTTTTTCAGTCATGTACCAAACCAAATTGCCTGCGGTTTATTTGGGCATTCCGCTGCTTGCTGCGCTATCTGTTACTCACGGCTTCCTACCGCCTCATCCATCGCCCGTTGCACTGATTCCACAGTTTGGTGCAAGCATGGGCACAACATTGTTTTATGGAATCATGGTGGCAATCCCCACAATGATTGTTGCGGGGCCAATTTTTGCGTCGCGTTTAAAGTCGATCCAAAGCGTACCCATGGCAACCTTCAAACCGACGGATCTGCCGGAGGACGAATTGCCGGGAGTCGCTAACAGTTTTCTGACTGCGCTTTTGCCGGTAATGTTAATCGCATTGAGCAGCATCGCTGTTTATTGTTTGCCTGCCGAGATTGCCGCAGCGCCTGTTGTACTTTTATTAAGTAACTCAATGATAGTGCTGATGATTGCGCTCGCTATAGCAACAGTTACGTTGGGGCTAAAGCGTGGAATGAGTATTAGTAAAGTGATGACTATTTACAGCGATGCAATTAAAGATATTGCCGTTATTTTATTAATCGTCGCCGGTGCCGGTGCGTTAAAACAAGTGATGGTTGATAGCGGGGTGAGTGAACAGCTGGCGCATTCGCTGCAAAATATTGCGCTGAATCCCTTGGTGTTGGCTTGGTTGATTGCAACCGTTATCCGCATTGCGTTAGGTTCCGCCACTGTAGCGGGATTAACAGCAGCTGGAATTGTTGCGCCGATTATCCCGCTGACTGGTGCTGATCCAAACCTGATGGTATTGGCAATTGGCGCCGGAAGCTTGATGTGCTCTCACGTGAATGATTCAGGCTTTTGGATGTATAAGGAATATTTCAATTTAAGTTTAAAAGATACCTTTAAATCCTGGTCGCTGATGGAAACGATTATTGGCGTAATGGGATTACTTGGGGTGTTGGTGTTGGATATTTTTGTTTGAGTTTGGGTAATTGTACGTGTCAGATTTAGGTATCGGTTAGGCAAACATAAAAAGGGAGTCGTTGGCAATTGTTCCTGCGTTGCTCTACTTTCTTAATCCATTTAGTCGTCATACCCGCGTGCGCGGGTATGACGATGGATAAATGAATAAACTTAATGCAGTATGTTGCCACCCAATAACTTACGCACTTCATCTGCAGCAAAATGGTAATGCTGGTTGCAGAACTGACAATCGATATCAATACTGCCTTTCTCGATTAACAATGACTCCACTTCTTCTTTGCCGATGGACAGTAGTGCGTTTGCGCTGCGCTCGCGCGAGCAGCTACAGGCGAAGCGCAAGGCTTTTGGTTCGTACAAACGCAGAGGTTGTTCGTTGAATAAACGATACAACACGGTTGAATGTTCCAGCTCTAATAATTCTTCCGCTTTAATGGTATCCGCCAAGGCAATAATGGTTTCCCATTTATCCTGATTGTCTTCTTCGTTAGTGATTAATTGCTGCGGCAACGCCTGAATTAAAAATCCGGTCGCAATATCATTATCGGCCGCAAACCACAGGCGCGTGGAAAGCTGTTCGGATTGATAGAAATAGTGCTCCAGACAACCCGCGAGATTTTCTGCATCCATCGGCACTATGCCTTGATGGCGCTCCAGTGTGCCGCCGAAATTTTCACTGCGCTGCGGCTCAATGGTGATGACTAAAATGCCGTTGCCTAAAAGTTGTTGCAGGCTGCCGTTGTTGGCTAAATCATCACTAAGTTCGATCTCGGGATTAGTGCGCACTATGCCGCGCAAATTGTTGTGGTGATTGCACTCGGCCATAATGGTGCTGAGCGGGCCATCGCCACGCGCTTGCAAAATAATTTTTCCGTCAAACTTTAAGGTGCTGGAAAGTAACCCTACCGCTGCTAAAAATTCACCGAGCAAACGGCGAATAGCGGGCACTTGCGGATTATGGCTAAGCACTTCGCGATAGCTATCTCCGAGGGTAACTATTTCACCGCGAATATCGCAGTCATCAAATAAAAAGCGGTGCAGTAAATCATTGCTTGGCATTGTTAAATCTCTTGAATAAATTTTACAGTGATCTTCATCAGTCAATATCGCCCAATAAATTCACGCGCTGGAAGCGGTGAATATGGCGGCGTTCTTTTTTGCTGGGGCGGTGGTCGCTGATAATGTAATTACCCAACCCGGCTTTGCGTTCAGCGCTGCGTTTTTCGCGCAGGGTTTTGCTTTCTTCCGTTTCTTCATACAACAAGGCTGCCTCTGGTGCGCCACGGCGCTGGGCGGACAAGGCTTTTACGACAACGATTTTTTCATCCAGATCTTGACGAATAGTTAAGGTCAAGCCAATAGTCACTTCTTTACTGGGCTTGATGCGCTGGCCATCGCAGTGAATTTTGCCACCGTCGATAGCCTGCTTGGAGAGGTTGCGGGTTTTATAAAAACGCGCAGCCCACAGCCATTTATCGATACGGATTTTATCGTCATCATCATCTTGTTCGTTTTTCTGTTTGCTCATTGATTAGCTCACCGATGGCATAATTTCATCAAAGTGGTGAATGGCGGGATACTGTTCCATGCGCCGTTCGATTTTGCTATCTGGCTGGTGAATACCCAGCAAATATTTAATACCAAAGGTTTTGGCTGAATCGAGAATGCGTACCGTGTCATCGATAAACAAGGTGCGCGCCGGATCAAATTGTTCGCGAGCTTGCAATTCCTGCCAGAATTTCTGCGATTCTTTAGGCTCATTAAATTCATGCGAAGAAATAATCACATCCAGCCATTGATCAATTTGGGTGATCTGCATTTTGAGTGAGAGGCTTTGCGGATGGGCATTAGTTACCAGCAATACTTTTTTACCGCGCGCACGCAAGCGCTGCAAAAATTCGCCAACGTGAGGGCGAATCTGGATCTTGTGTTTTACTTCTTCTTTTAAACTGGGGATATCTACATCCAGGGCCTTGGACCAAAATTCCAGGCAATACCATTGTAAGGTGCCTTCGTGCTGGCGAATATCGCTGTTTAATTTTTGGTGCGCAGCAGCCAGATCGACTTTGTGAATTTGCGCGTAGCGTTGGGGCAGGTGATCCAACCAAAAATAATTATCGAAATGTAGATCCAACAAGGTACCATCCATATCCAGCATGACAGTATCTATTAAGTCCCAATTGATCATAAAATTGTCTCACCACATTCTGCAAACTGTACTCGACCTATGCCGACCAAGCCCAGTATTTTGAAGCGCGCGACAGTAGCGCGCAGCCGATTATTCCGTGCCGATGAAATTCACCTGCGGTTTAGCAATGGTGAAGAGCGCACTTACGAGAAGCTCTGTTCCGGCGGGCCGGGGGCGGTGCTTATTGTACCCTTGCTCGACGAAAATACGCGGCTTTTGGTGCGTGAATATGCGGCCGGACTTGAGGATTACCACCTTGCGCTCCCCAAAGGTGCAATCGATCAAGGCGAGACCCTGCTCGCGGCAGCCAACCGCGAATTGAAAGAAGAAGTGGGTTATGGCGCGCATAAACTGCAATTCCTCAAACGTATCAATCTCTCTCCCGCCTATATGGAGCATGGTATTAATGTAGTTATTGCCTGGGATCTTTACCCTGAGCGACTGGTTGGTGATGAACCTGAGCCCATCGAAGTCGTGCCCTATCCTTTGTCCGATCTGATGCAATTAATTGCCCGTGCGGATGTGTGCGAGGGGCGCAGTATTGCCGCCCTGTTTATGGTGCGCGAATGGCTGGCAGGTAATTATCAGGCGACCGAGCCAGTGCTGGATTTATCCGCGCAAGCGGAGGTCGCACGTGACTGATCATCCTATCAGCCCGGAACTGATCGAGCTGCTAGTCGATCTCAGTCGCCGCGCCGGTGATGCGATCATGGCGATATACAACAATAAAGACAGCTACGACATCGAACACAAGAGCGATGAATCGCCACTCACTGCGGCGGATTTGGCTGCGCACCGGTTGATCAGCGCCGAACTGCCCGGACTTTTACCCCTGCCGATTATTTCGGAAGAGGGCGAATTGCCAGACTTTGCTGATCGTCAGTTGTGGGATAACTATTGGCTGGTCGATCCGCTTGATGGCACCAAGGAATTTATCGCAGGCAATGGCCAGTTCACGGTCAATATTGCGCTAGTGCAATGTGGGCGCCCCTTGCTTGGCGTAGTGCATGTTCCGACAACGGATACCACCTACCTAGGGGTTTTGGATGCGCGCGATCCGGGCAGCCTAGGTGCTTTTAAATATGTGCAAGGGGGTGGTGGTGAGCCAATTCGGGTGCGTTCGTTAATTGAACGCTACCAGCAGAGCGCGCCTTTCACGGTATTGCTCAGCCATCGCCACAATACTCAAGCCACACTGGATTTGATGGATACCATCAAGCGTAACTGGCTGGGTGATATAGAAACTACCAATGCTGGCAGCTCGTTAAAATTCTGTGTGATTGCCGAAGGTCTTGCAGATTTCTATCCACGCCTTGCACCTACATCCGAATGGGACACAGCCGCTGCGCAAGCAGTGTTAGAAGCTGCGGGTGGACAAGTGGTGCGCGCCACGCCTGACTTGCAGTCGCTGGCGTACAACACTAGTGATGACCTGCTCAATCCGTATTTTTATGCATTAGGCGATAAAAACTTTTCGTGGAAGCACCTACTGTTCGCTAACGAACTGATCATGTAACGTTCATACATCATCATCGTACACTGCATGGGTGCACGGCAATTTCGCTGGTTTTATAACCAAACCTCCATAGTGTCGAGAATAAAATGTTCTAAGTTAGAGGTGGTTGCGTGCTGCTCTTCTGGGCTAGTCTTCATTAGGCGGGAAGTGAAAATGTCACAGAATTCTCACCCATCAAATATTACACTTGATCTTTCGTCATACCATGTTTGTTATTCAGTTCTTAGGGAGCGTTATTTATGAGAAGACAAAGCAAAAACTTAAAGGCCGACTTCAATACTACCCACTCTGATTTAATGCGCGATAAGCTCCTGCGCGAAATCTCTGATTACGAACGCCAGCTTGCTGAATTGAAATTAAATGGTGCGCAAGTAAATTTCACCATGATTCAAACTTACAAAGAATTAATCAGTGCTCGCCAAGCAATGCTTAAGCGCCTCCCTGTGCATTATTGATTCGTTGGTACTAAAGGTCATGCACTGCGGCTTTTATCTCGCGGTGCGAGACTAAAACGTGGATCAAGAAATTCCTGTTGCACGCAGAGGGCTGTCGCCAACTGGGCTGATGTTAAATGAGTGGGTTCCGTCGTGTGCGATATTTCGTTATTGGCGGCGGCCTTAATTTTTTTTCCAGAAGAACTTTTTGTTGATGTATGCGTAGGTATTCCACGAGTTGGAACGCATAAAGGTTTATGTTGTAGCCAATCATTAGCATCGCTAAACGGCATGGGGCGATGAATAAAATAGCCCTGTACTTGATCGCAGCCCAATTCGCGCAAGCTCCCAATCTGTTCAAACACTTCAGCACCTTCCGCCACTACCGCCAAACCCAATGCGTGGGCGATAGAGACAATTCCTTTGGTGATATCCCAGTCGACTTTGTTGCCCGGCAAATCTGCCACAAAAGAGCGATCAATTTTGATCATATCCAGCGGCAGGCGTTTGATGTAGGTGAGCGATGCATAACCGGTACCGAAATCATCCACCGCCATACGTGCGCCCAAGTCGCGACAGCGCAACATAATGCGTTTGGCTCGCTCTAAATCTTCCAGCATCGCCGTTTCGGTAATTTCAATAATCAATGCTTCACCAAAGCCCTGTTGTTGTTCGCAGAGCTTTTGTAATTCCACTAAAAATGACGGATGCAAAAAATGACGCGGTGAAATATTGATATGAATATCGGGAGTGAGTGAATTTTTATTCCACAATTTCATTTGCCGAGCAGCTTCGCGCAATACCCAGTTGCCTAAGCGAAATTCCAAATCACCGCGCCCGGACTCAAATGCCTGTATTAATGGTCCCGCAGTAATCACTTCTCCGTCAGGTTTGCACCAGCGCAACAGTGCTTCAAACCCCACGACGGATAAATCCTGAAGCTGACAAATTGGCTGATACCAGAGTTGCAATTCGTTGCGTTCCAGCGCGCCTTCCACATCCACCACTGAAATCAAACGTTCTTGTGATTCTTCCGCTTTTACCGATGCGCGTTGGAATCTGTCGCCGCCCTGACTTTTGGCGATATACATGGCTGCATCGGCTTTGCGTAATAAATTGATTTCATCAACACCATCTTGCGGTGCCAATACCACACCGATGCTGCCGCTTAAACGACCGCGCTTGCGGCCCTTGCCATAAGGTACTCGTAACGCCTGCAGAAAACGTTTGGCGAGTGTATCGATATGGGATTCATCGCACTCGGCAACAATTAAAAATTCATCGCCACCCAACCGTCCAATTTGATCGCCTTTGCGCACCACATCGGACAACCGCTGTGCAACATCGCGCAATAATACATCGCCAGTTTCATGGCCCCAATGATCGTTGGCTGATTTAAGTCCATCCACATCGATAAAAAATAATGCGAAGGGGCGATTGTAGCGATGCAGTTTTTCAAGGCTGTCATCAACACAATTTAAAATGCCGCGTCGATTTAATAATTTTGTCAGTGGATCAACGGTAGCGAGGGCGCGCAACTGCGCTTCCAATTTTTCGCGATGACAGGCGACGGCGATTTGGCTGGCAATGCGTTCGGCGAGCGTGAGCAGCTGTGGCGAGATATCGGCAACGGATTCCGTGTGTGCAAACCAGGAAGAGGCGAGCACACCGAGTACTTTATCGGAGGAGATAAGCGGAATCACCAAATTGGATTGCAATCCGGCATCAACCAATTGCGCCATAGCATCGGGCGCACTCGGGTAATTGCGGGTAAAAATGCTGGTTTTACTGGTGAGTACGCGGCCGGAAATTCCCGTCGTAGACGAAAAGCGGAAGCCTTTAAAGGCGTTGAGCAAATGCTGCTGCTCGCCTTCGAATAGCTTGTATTCAAAGGTTTGTGTTTCCTCATCGAGCAAAATTAAAGCAGTGCCATCAGCGCCTAATAAATTGCGTACCGCAGCAGCGGCCTTTTTAAAAAAAATTTGAAAATCCGGCTCGAGCGTTAACGCGTCCATGGCGGCCAGCAGCGAAGGCACCGCAGTGTGTAACAGTAACGAATTTTTCATGGAGGCGTGCTCACAAGTACATCAAAAAACACCTGGGTAAGGTATGGCTTCAAAGAATTGCAATTAGCTTGCCAGTGAGATTTTTATAAGCACTTTTTTACAAAGTGACTAAATCTCGTGGCCTGATATGACAAAATTACAAAAACCGTCCAACCAATAATTCCGTTACCTACTCGCGAACACCAAAAAAAGGCATCAAATTATTAATTCGCATTCATTTAGTGCGGGTTTGATGAGGGTTGAGGTTAAAAAATGCGTTGACTTGGGTTTTTGAAGTAATAGACCATGCGGGTCAATTGATGTAGTTAAACTTTTTGCGAGTGGCGGAGTATGTCATTAGATCTTGAAACCCTTTTAATTGCGCTGTTACTGCTACTTGCGGCTCTGCTTTACGCCTCTGTTGGACATGGTGGCGCATCGGGGTATATAGCAGCAATGAGTTTATTAGGCGTTGCCCCTGCGGTCATGAAGCCTACCGCGCTGGCGTTGAATATTTTGGTTTCATCGGTGGCAGTATTTAAATTTTATCGTGCGGGTTCTTTTTCCTGGCAGTTGTTTATTCCGTTGGCAGTGACCGCGATTCCTATGGCGTATCTTGGCGGTTCTATTACATTGCCAGTGAATTGGTATAAACCTTTGGTCGGAGTTGTATTGGTGTATGCCGCGTGGCGCTCTTTTCGCACCGCGCAAGGGGCATCCAGTTATGAGGTGCAACAAGTACCTGTTGCGGTCTTGTGTACTGTAGGGGCTGTGTTGGGGTTGTTGTCGGGCTTGACGGGCGTCGGTGGCGGAATTTTTTTAAGCCCACTGCTATTATTTTTTCGGTGGGCGCCTGTAAAAATTATTTCCGGTGTGGCAGCGGCATTTATTTTGGTGAATTCAATAGCGGGAATTTGGGGTGTGATGTCCACCGATATTCAATTTCATCCAGGGTTGCCGTTCTGGACGCTGGTGGTATTGATTGGTGGGTTCATCGGTGCCGAGTACGGCAGTAAACGTTTGGCTAATCCGCTCATCCAGCGGCTGCTTGCATTGGTGCTACTGGTGGCCGGTGTAAAAATGATACTGACGTTTTAACTATTAGGATGCAGTGTTAATTTGCAGTTGACCGACAAAATTGCAGGGTCGATGACGACTATCCAATTGCTCCTTGATAATTTTTTCCCACGCGGTGGTGCAGGCACCGGTTGAGCCGGGCAAGCAAAAAATCAGGGTGCGATTGGAGAATCCGGCAGTCGCGCGCGATTGAATAGTTGATGTACCGATTTCATCATAAGACACCTGACGAAATAGCTCACCGAAACCCACCACAGTTTTGTCAAATAAAGGCGTAACTGCCTCGACAGTGGAATCGCGTCCAGCGAAGCCGGTACCGCCAGTAATTAATACGACTTGTGCTTGTGCGTCCACAATCCAGTTAGAAAGTACGGCGCGGATTTGGTAAATATCATCAATCACTAAATTGCGATCATGTAATTTGTGGCCTGCAGCAATTAATAAATCCTGCAATTTTTGGCCTGATGTATCGGTCTCAAGATTGCGTGTGTCGGATACAGTAAGCACACAGATATTTAATGGTTCGAATTCTTTTTGTGATGACACGCTAGCCTCCTGTCATATTCATAAAGCGCACAATTTGCGGTTCATTATCTAAATCAAACGTATGCTTTTCCGGTTTGTGCTGCATTGCGTTGATAATGCGCGTGCGCACGTCTTGCTGCGGATTTTCACTCGCGCGCAATGCTTCGCGCAAATCCACACTATTTTCTTGCCCTAAGCACAATAATAATCTTCCCGTCGCCGTGACGCGCACGCGGTTGCAGCTGCTACAAAAATTATTGGAGTGGGGTGATATAAAACCGATACGCGAATCATATCCGCTGGCTTGCCAGTATCGAGCTGGGCCGGCGTTATCGTCGCCTTTGCTAAACACCGGTTGCAATGCATGATATTGGCTGATGGCGCTGCGCAACTCATCGCTGCTGACAAATTCGGCGGCGCGGCCGTGTTCGTCAATGCGGCCGAGCGGCATCTCTTCAATGAAGCTGATATCCAAACCTTCATCTAATGCAAATTGCACCAGTGCCGGAACCTCATCGGCATTGTAGTGTTTGAGTGCAACACAGTTGAGTTTGATGCGTTTAAAACCAGCGGCCTGTGCAGCTTTAATGCCGGCGAGAACCTGATTGATATCGCCAAAGCGGGTGAGCTGGCGAAAGCGCTCGGGGCTCAGGCTGTCAAGGCTGATATTAATGCGGTCTACACCGGCATCTTTAATCGCTTGTGCGTATTGTGGAAGGTGGGTGCCGTTGGTTGTGAGGCAGAGTTCTTTTAATCCCGGTAATCGCCCGAGCCTTTGTAACAGGTCAATGATCCCGCGCCGGATCAGCGGTTCGCCACCGGTGATGCGCAACTTGGTTACGCCCAGTCCGACAAAGGTTTCGCCCAATGTGGCCAGTTCTTCAATGCTCAATACCTCGGCGCGCGGCAGGAAGGTCATATCCTCCGCCATACAATAGACGCAGCGCAGGTCGCAGCGGTCAGTCACTGACAAACGCACATAATTGATGGTTCTGCCGAAGCTATCGATTAGCTGCATATAAAGAAGATGATTCCGTAGAGTTGAGGCACTCTAGCTGTGTCATTCGATTCACTCAAGGTGTTTCCATAAGGATCTGCAATTGACCCGCTATCTTTTCGCTACCGCGCAAGTTGGTTAGCCGGAAGCTTGTTCCAAAATGGGGAGTTTTAGAATTTTACACGCTTATCGAGCGTGGGATTGGTCTTTTGTAATGCCGTAGGCAATACGATGTGTCCAATTATTACCGCGTACTTACAGAATTATCATCAAATGGTTATTTATGGTGCGTTGTGCACCATTACAATGTTTTTATTTGGTGCATTTAAGGGGAATTGAAAAATCCATTTTTGCTATTCATTGGTGCGGCCTTGCACCAATAAAAAACACTTTGATTCATTCTGCTGCTTGGTGATAAATCGCTATCCGTTAACTATTTTCTTTTTCTCCACTCTAACCTTATGAAATAAAACGGTATTTTTTTTAAGAAAATAAAAAATACGATCTGGCATTGCGTTTGCAATTACCCATCTGTAACCAAATCGCAGGTGATGCCATGAACAATTTCTTCAAAGCCAGTGTCGAAACCCTCCCTTCCGCCATGCTTAAGCAGCGTAGCGCGCACAAAAATGGCGATAGGAATGAGCGCGCGAAAAAATCCCACCTTGGCAAAGTGTGGTTGGTAGGTGCAGGCCCTGGCGATGCAGAGTTGTTAACGGTAAAAGCCCTGCGTGCGATCAACACCGCCGATATTATTTTTTACGATTATTTGGTCAGCGCCGATATCCGCGCACTCTTCCCCAACAATATTCCTGCGCGATGCTGAAGTGATTCCTGGCATTACCTCTGCCTCCGGTTGCAGCACCTATGCCGATATCCCCTTGACTCATCGCGGTCTGTCACAAGGCTGTACGTTTGTTACCGGCCATGCCGAAAAAAGTTTGGATGTGAATTGGGATGCGCTGGCGCAACTGAATCACACACTGGTGTTCTACATGGGTCTGACCCGCGCCGACGAAATTTCTGCAAAATTATTAGCGGGTGGATTAGCTGCTGATACTCCTGTTGCCATTATCGAAAACGGCTGCCGCAAAGACCAGCGCGATATTATTTCCACTCTCCAGGAGTTTCCCGAAACCGTGCTGCGCGAAAAAGTGCAGTCCCCGGCATTAATTATTGTCGGCGAAGTCGTGCGCATGAAGGAAAAGTTACAAGCACAGGTATGGCAGCACAGTAGCGAAAAGCAATACTTGCTGGCATAGATTTGCAATCTTTAATTTTTAAACCGGTTAGCTCTAGCTATTACATTTAAAAGCGTTAATAAAACGTGAGGCAATTATGAAGAAGCGTATTGTTGTTGTCGGAAACGGCATGGTAGGCCACAAATTTATCGATAACTTGGTGAATCACGCTGATGCTGATCAATACCAGGTCATCACTTTTTCAGAAGAGCCGCGCCTTGCTTATGATCGCGTACAGCTCTCCAAATATTTTTCCGGCTCCACCGCCGAAGATCTGGCGCTAACCAGCGCTGATTATTACAACGAAAAATCCGTTGAATTTATTTTGAAAGATAAAGTTATTGATCTGGATTTTGATAACAAAGAGGTCATCACTGCTTCTGGCCGCCGCGAAGGCTACGACAAATTAATTCTCGCTACCGGTTCATTCCCGTTTGTGCCCCCAATTCCCGGTAACAATGGTGAGCACTGTTTGGTGTATCGCACAATTGAAGATTTGGAAGCCATTACCTATTCAGCAACCCAGAGCAAAGTGGGTGTAGTTGTCGGCGGTGGCTTGCTTGGTTTGGAAGCTGCAGCTGCGCTTAAAGCGGCCGGCCTCGAAACTCACGTCGTAGAATTTGCGCCGCGTCTAATGGCGGTGCAGCTCGATGAGGGCGGCGGAAAATTATTGCGCCGTAAAATTGAATCCATCGGCGTAAGAGTGCATACACAAAAAGCGACCAACGATATTGTTGCGGGCACTGAAGCACGTTATCGCATGAACTTTGCCGATGGTAGCCATCTTGAAACCGATATGATTTTGTTCTCTGCCGGTATTCGCCCACAAGACGAGCTTGCGCGCAAATGCGGAATTCAATTGGGCGAGCGCGGCGGCATTGTCGTCGATAACAATTGCCAAACCAATATAGAAAATGTGTACGCCATTGGTGAATGTGCGCTTTGGAATAACCGTATTTACGGTTTGGTGGCACCTGGCTACCAAATGGCAAAAGTGGCGGTATCCCATATCACTGGCGGCAGCGATCAATTTATGGGTGCCGACATGAGCACCAAATTAAAATTGCTCGGGGTTGATGTTGCTTCGATTGGCGATGCACATGGCACTACTCCTGGTTCATTAAGTTATACCTACAGCAACGATGTAGATGAAGTTTATAAACGCATGATTGTTTCTGCCGACAATAAAAAATTGTTAGGTGCAGTATTAGTGGGCGATGTAGAAGCATACGGTACGCTGCAGCAAATGTGCGTTAACGGCATGGATTTACCGGAAGATCCCAATTGCCTGATTCTGCCCAATGTAGACGGCGGCGGTATGGCAATTGGTGTGGATGCACTGCCGGAAGCGGCAATGATTTGCTCTTGTTACGATGTGAGCAAAGGCGCAATTTGTTGTTCTGTACAAAACGGCGCGCGCACTATGGGCGATATCAAAGCGCTCACCAAAGCCTCAACCGGTTGTGGCGGCTGTACCGCACTCACTAAACAAGTAATGGATTCCGAGTTGAAAAAACTCGGCGTAGAAGTGAGTAACCATATTTGCGAACACTTCCCGCACTCACGTCAGGAATTGGCCGATATAGTGCGTATCAAAAAAATCAAAACTTTTGATGATTTGTTGGATGGTCACGGTCATGGTTTAGGTTGTGATATTTGCAAGCCAGCGGTCGGGTCAATTCTCGCTGCATTCTGGAATGAATTTGTGTTGGATAAAAAACACATCGGCTTGCAAGACACCAACGACATTTTCCTCGGCAATATGCAAAAAGACGGCACCTACTCAATAGTGCCGCGCGTTGCGGGCGGTGAAATTACGCCGGATAAATTAATCGTGCTGGGTCAGGTCGCAAAAGAATACAAACTCTATACCAAAATCACCGGCGGTCAACGTATCGATTTGTTCGGTGCACAATTGCACCAGTTGCCGGCGATTTGGAAAATTTTAGTCGAGGCCGGTTTTGAAACGGGCCACGCTTACGGCAAATCATTGCGTACTGTGAAATCCTGCGTCGGTAGCACCTGGTGCCGTTATGGTGTGCTGGATTCAGTAGGCATGGCGATCACACTGGAAAATCGTTACAAGGGCGTGCGCGCACCACACAAAATTAAATTTGGTGTGTCTGGCTGTACCCGCGAATGTGCCGAGGCACAATCAAAAGATTTTGGTGTAATCGCGACTGAAACCGGCTGGAGTTTATATGTGTGTGGTAACGGCGGCATGCGCCCGCGGCACGCCGATTTGTTTGCTACCGGTTTGGATGATGCGACTTTAATTAAATACATCGACCGCGTGATGATGTTCTACATCCGCACCGGTGATCGTCTGCAGCGCACCTCTGTATGGCTGGAAAATATGGAAGGCGGGTTGGATTATCTCAAGAAAGTGGTGATCGACGATAAGTTATCGATTTGCGCAGAGTTGGAAGAGCAAATGGCTTACAACATAAGCCAGTACCAATGCGAATGGAAAACCACCGTTGAAAATGAAGAGCTGCAAAAACGCTTTAAACATTTTATCAATACTGATGCAACTGATAACAACCTTTCTTATGTTGTTGAGCGCGAACAAATTCGTCCGGCAACTGCATTAGAGCGCAGCAATACCAATATCCAGTTTGTTGAGTTGGTTGATTAATGCATCAGCTCCCCCTTTGAAAAAGGGGGCTAGGGGGATTCGCCTTTTTTGAATCCCTCCCAACCTCCCTTTTCCAAAGGGAGGGGCTAAAAGAACTACGAATTAACTTTTTTAGTGAGAAAGATCATGAGTGAAAAACCCTGGATCAGCGTGTGTGAAATCGACGATCTTTTGCCCGACACTGGTGTTTGTGCGCTAGTGAATAATCAGCAGGTGGCGATTTTTCGTTCGCGTCGTTTGAACGAAATTTTCGCTGTATCCAATTACGACCCTATCGGTGAGGCCAATGTATTGTCGCGCGGCATTATTGGTTCGATTGGTGATGAAGTGGTGATTGCATCGCCGCTATATAAAGAGCACTACAATCTGCGCACAGGCGAATGCCTGGAAAAGCCTGAATATACAGTCGCAGTATATCCGGTGCGTGTAGATGATGGTTTGGTGCAAGTGCAGGCGTAATTTCCTAATGGAAACCAAGCTTTTCAGCAGTTGATTTTTGTGTGAGCTTTCCCTTCTTCTTCGGCTGCTTCATGAGTCGGTTTAATGGGCAAACCTTTTGGTTTGCCCTTTTTTATTGCTGTTTTTCTTGGTGAGTGGGTTCAGGAGTTTTGTGCTTGTGCTGATACATGCGCTGATCGGCAATTTTGGTGAGCTCAATTGGATCAACCCCATCTTGCGGGTAAAACGCTGTGCCTATACTGCAACCTATTTGAATCGGATATTCTTCAATTAAAAAAATTTCACTCAACACCAGTTGAATTTTCTCGCTAACAATTTTTGCTTGATTGATGTCATCCATTTGATGCAGCAAAATCACAAACTCATCGCCACCAATGCGCGCTACAGTATCGGAGGTGCGCACGCAGGCGAGCAATCGCTGGGCAACTTGTTTTAATAATTCATCGCCCAGTGCGTGACCGTAGCGATCATTTACCGGTTTGAATTTATTCAAATCTAGCAGCATAACAGCCAGCGCTCGCTGATGGCGTTTGCAGTAGCTCAACGCCTGTTGCAAGCGGTCAGCGAAGAGTGCGCGATTGGGTAGCCCGGTGAGGCTATCGTGTTGCGCCATGTAGCGAATTTTTTCTTCATTTTTTTTGCGTTCGGTAATATCGCGACTGACACCAACAATGCCGATAAAATTTCCCTCGGCATCATAAATCCCTGAGGTTCTGATCTCGGCGCAAACGGTGGATCCGTCTTTGCAAAGATGATCCAGCTCGGCCACAAAATCGGGGAATGGTTCTTTGTTCTGCACGGCGGCTACGGTTTTGCCTACAGCTGCTTTTACCTTGGCAACGGATTCTTGTGTCAGGGTTTGTTCAAGAGTTTGCTCCATGGCTTCACTCGCGGTATAACCGCGCAGCTTTTCCACTGAGGGGCTTACGTAGGTAAAGCGACCGTTGAGGTCCATTGTCCAGATAACATCCTGCGCATTATCGGCCAGGAGGCGATGGCGCTCCTCACTTTCGCGCAAGGCTTCCAGTGACAGCTTACGTTCTATAGCGATTTCCGCGAGATAGGCTGACTCCTCAATCAGCTTGATATCCTCTGCTGTCGGTTCGGCGACTTGGCCCTGATAGATTGCAAAGGTGCCAAGTACTTCGCCACGCCGATTGATAATGGGTTCAGACCAACATGAGACCAGCCCGGCTTTAGCGGCCAGCTCCTTCACGCCAATCCAGGTGGGATCATCTTGGATATTGCGGACAATAACGCGCTCGCCTGTTACTACGGCGGTACCGCAGGAGCCAATGCCCTCATCGGCGGGCAATCCATCCACAGCGTCGTTAAAAAATGCGGGCAAATGGGGTGCTGCTACAATCTGCAGTCGATTGGTTTTGCGATCAACCAGTAATATGCTGCAGAGCATTTCAGGCCGTATATGTTCGACGCCAACAATAATCCCCATCAGTACGTCTTTAAGTGGGTCATCGGCGGCGATTTGGGCGAGCACATGGTTGTGGCCGCGCTGCCAGACATCCGCGCGGCGCATAAGGCGCACCATATTGCGCAATTTCAGGTTGACCCGATTGATGTGTACCGCAGCAGCGATCACGACCACTACGCCAAACAAAGCCGCGAGTGCGATGTAAAGATTATTCACCTATATCCTCGTTCCACAGCTCCGGCTGTTGGGCAATAAAATCCTGCATCAGTTGTTTACCTTGGGCATCGTCATGTAACTCCAGTTCCACGCCATGGCTGCGCACATGCTCCTTCGGCCCGCTTAGGTGGTTTTCTGAGTGTAGTCGTTGATTGCCGTGTGGAGTTAATCAGTCGTAAGAGTTTGTGCAATTAAAGTGCCGTTTAATCTATTTGTTGCGGGAAAGTGACAAGAGTTTTCGGTGAGTTGGTTTTTTTATTGATGGGTGCCAGTTACAAACTGTGACAACTATATCCGCAGCTACTGACATAATTTGCCGTTGCTTGACCTTACCCTAGGGTAAGGTTTCACAATACAGTCTGCTTCACCCCAAGCAAACTGAGGTTTATAAAATCCCCACAAGGGAAGGAGTCGAATATGTCTTTACACCATAACTCATCAAATCCTAACTCATTGCATCAGAAAAATGAGCGTTTGGTAAGGGAGTTTTTGCAGGTCGCGCACGGCGTCCAGAGTAAAAACCTGGATGCTTACGTCGCTGAAAAGGTTAAGTGCTGGGGCTTCCCCGAATTTAACCCCGGAAATCGTGATGAGTACCAAGGCTTTTTTAATTACATCGCGGATGTGTTTACGGCGCAGAGTTTTAGCATCAAGCAGCTACTGGCTGATGATGCGCAAGTGCTGGTACGTTTTCGCGTGAGTGGACAACATCACGAAGAATTTATGGGTCTACCCGCGACGGGGGGTGAGATTGAATTTACCGCAACAGCGTTATTTCGTTTGGAAAAAGGCATGATTCGCGAGGTGTGGATGTATAACAAGCATATGGTGTTGCAAACATCCAAGGGATATCGTTATTCAAGCCGCTCGTCGATTGACCTCCCGCAGGTATGCAGCACTAGCGCTATTGCCTGCTAAATAATCTTCCCTCCCTGACAAACTTATTTATATTTTTGCGAGTGAGTTTGCATTTCGCCTCACCCGCTCCGTAAATTGCTTAGTCTTCAATAACGTGTTTGTTGCAGGGTTATCGGTAGATCATTGATCTGTATCGGCTATTGCGCAAAAGCTGTAAAAGTTTTCGAAATTTTGTCCTGCGTTTGCCTCTGTGGTGACACTCATTGATTGCTGTGTGGGGTAATTAAACCTGCAAGCTGTGAACGGGGTTCAACTTTTTTTTCGAATGAAAACAGACAATAGCAGCCGTTACACTCTGGTGCATAACAATAACTAATAATAATGCCGCATCCGTTTTTTGCACAAGGCGTGCGCGCCTGAAACAGCTTCACACTTACTGCAATTTTGGGGTGAATTTGTTTTAGAGTTCTTGCAGTTGATTGTGATCTCGCGACCAACAGGGTGGATAGAATACCCGTGCAAAAACAGCAACAATAATAAAGATCTGCATGAATGCAATAGCGATAGTTTCTACTAATCTGGCGCTGAGGCTTTTGCCTTATCGAATAAGATCCAATAAACGTGTGCCAGAGCGAAGTTATTACTCAGGATAAGGATGTCAAGACCAACGTCTGTCTCGGTATAAGCCCGGTGTTGGGCTTATGCCGATTACTCTTCGCTCTCTACCCAGTCTTCCTATATACCAATAACCTATCCCTTCAGTCCTAATCGACCCATCCTTGCGGCCGTCTTGCAAGGAATCATAGCTATTGGCGCGGGTGATCTTGTAAAATTCGCCGATCACTCCTACGAGATCTCCCCCATGAAGCAACCCCTGGCCTTGATCGCACTTGCCAGCCTCAGCCTGAATACTTATGCCGATATCTTTGCGGTCTTCCGTGAAGCGGACGGCAGTACCAAGTGGCAATACGTGGCCAACACCACCGCCAGTGTGCTGATTCTTTCTTTAGCCATAGCGCTGATTCTTTTAATTCGCGCGCATTCGCGCTCAAGACGCGCTAACCGCGCGTTGACTGATATAAAAGCCACCTTGGAGGATCGCGTTGCGCGTCGTACTGCCATATTGCAGGAGACGACTGAGCAATTGCAGGAGCGCGAAGCTTATATCGCGAGCATTGTGAACTCCATGCCGGTAATGCTGATTGGTTTGAATCAGCAATTGCAGATTACCCAGTGGAATAAAAAGGCGGAGGAAATTACCGGGCGCCCGTTAAACGATGTGCTCGGCAAAAATTTATGGGAAGCCTATACAGCAATCACCCTTACACAAGAGCAGGTGAAGTCGGTATTGGCATCGGGCGAGACCCTCGTGCTCAAACATGCTCAGCGTGGCCAATACAGTTTTGATATCACTCTCTACCCGCTCGACAATCACGATGACACCGGCATAGTGATTTTGATTTCCGATGTTACCAAACAAGTTAACGCCGAAAATAAAGTGGCCGAGCGCGATAAAGTATCGGCAATGGGCGAGCTGGCGTCAGCCATGGCCTATGACATCAGCTTGCCAATGCAAACTATTTTGTCGCGTGCAACGCGTGCGCGGCAAGAAATTGAAGCGGCCGATTTGGGTGAGGTAAAAGAATTTCTTTTAGACGAAGTCGAAACTGTTCGGCTTAGTGCGCATCAAGCAACGGCGATCGCCCAAAACCTATTGGATCTCGCAGGCAGTCATCGCGATACCAAACAACTTGCTGATGTACCGCTGATTATGGATCGCAGTATCGCGCTCGCCACTGATCTGTTTACTGATGCGGATAGTCTCGCGTTCAAACATATTAATATCCGCCGCAATTACACATCGCCATTGCCACAAATTCCTTGCTTCCCGGCAGAGCTGGAACAAGTATTCGTGCGCCTGATGCGAAATTCGTTTTACGCGCTGAATGCCAAAACCTGGGGCGACGACAACAAGCCCTGGATCAATATCGAAATCGGCGAATTTTATGATTCACTCTGGATTAAGATCGAGCACAACGGGAAGTGTTTAAGTCCCAGCGAACAGCTGGATATCTTCCAGCCCTTTTTCGCTATCACCAATCACGAATCAACCTGCCCGGTGGAGCAGCGCTTGTCCTACTCCTATTTCATCATCACCGATCACCACCGTGGCCAAATGGCAGTGACCTCGGATGAACAATATGGAACCTGCTTTAATATTCAGTTGGCGTTGAGTTAGCGATCAACAAGATTCTTTCTTATAAAAGCTGCTGCCACATCCTGTCAGCAGCTTTTTTTATGCTTAGTATTTTTAACCGGAGATGTGCCCAGTGAGCGCTGCTGATAAAAGTCCGTTGATGAAAGATGGTTTGGGTGTGCAGGCGATTAAACGCATCGCAAAAAGTGTTGCGTTGGTGGTGCCGGGATTTAATGCGATAGCGTTTCAGAAGGATGCCGAGCGCGGGCTTAATGAGCTTGAATTAAAAGCGCGTGTGCATCACCTGATTGCTGTTTTGCATCGCCATTATGACTTGCCGTTTAAAAAGCTGAGTAAGCATTTGCAGGATTTACCTGACGTGTGGGATAGAGGCAGCGCGGCGGATAGTAAGGCGGGTTTTGCGGCGTGGCCATTGATTGACTATATGGCTGTGCACGGTTTGCAACACCCTAACGAAGCGCTAAAGACGTTGGAAAAATTAACGCCGCTGTTTAGTGCGGAATTTGCGCTTCGTCCGTTTATCCAACAACACACCGATTTTACTTACGAAACATTATTAAAGTGGTGTGAGCATCCGTCTGAACATGTGCGTCGGCTCGCGTCTGAAGGTTCCCGCCCGCGTTTGCCTTGGGGAATGCGCTTGCCGCAATATATTAAAAATCCTGATCCACTGTTTGCTATCTTGGAAAAACTAAAAGCCGATGAAAGTTTGTACGTGCGCCGTTCAGTGGCAAATAACCTCAACGATATTAGTAAAGATAATCCGGAGTGGATGATTAACCTTTGCGAGCGTTGGTTAGCCGATTCGCATGAGCATACGAATTGGATTGTAAAACATGGGCTGCGCAGCTTGGTTAAGGCGGGTGACGTACGCGTCTTCCCCTTGCTGGGTTATGCAGCAAAACCCGTAGTAGTGGTTAGCGAAATTCAGTTGGATAAAAAGGAAATTGCGGTAGGGAATTCAATCGGCTTTTCTTGTGTTGTCACCGGAGGGAAGAAGGCCCAGAATTTGGTGGTGGACTATGTTGTTTACTTTATGAAGTCCAACGGCAAGCTCGCGCCCAAAGTATTTAAATTGAAAAATATTGTACTTGCTGCGCATGAGACTATCGCTATAACAAAAAGTCATTCGTTTAAACCTATTACGACGCGCCGCTATTATGCAGGCGAACATCAAATTGCTATTCAGGTAAATGGAAAGGAAGTGGCGCGCGCAGATTTTTTTCTGGGTGATTAATGCGTTCTTCCCCGCAAAAAGTATGGGGTGAAGTCTATAAAGCGTTTAAGGCGGAGTTAAGTTTATTTTCCAATTCCGATTTTAATTGCAAGTAATGGCCGAGTTGTACGCCAGTTTGCTGTGCAATAGTGTCGTGACAGAGGGATAGATCCAGGTCGGTAATGTAGCAGGGGTAGCGTTCGCCATGCTGACGTCGGCGGATAATGTAACTTGCCACCGCACCGAATAACTCATCGCCATAAGCCAGTGCAGAAAATTCCTGCTCGTTACAATAAATAGTAAAACGCAGTTGTTGTTCATCATCTATTTCGGCAATGGCTTTGATGTTTATAAAATGCAATTGGCTTAAATCGCTGTGTAATTGTCGGCGCTCGGCATGGCCTTGCTGCTGTTTGACATTGCCAGTCAGTTCGAAGATGGTGACATCTTTTGTGTCGGGTAGTGTACCGGTGTTGTCGCCATCCAATAGTTGTCGTTGCATAGCGGCATTGATGAAATTGACCAGAGGGCGCAAGAGTGTTTGTTGATTATGGTATTCGGTGTTCGTGGTAAACACTGATCCTCGTTCATCGACAATAGTGATCTGCGCTCGTGTGTGCTCCAATTGATAAAACACATAAACACCGCGCTGTTTCACTTGTTCGCAAATAATGCGCAAGGGTTTGTCGCGCAGCCCATAGCGGTCAATGACGATGGGGCTGAAATCTGTTTGTGCTTGTGCAAGTTTATCCAATAATTTTGCGTAGCTTTTAAAACGCTGTATTTGAAGTTGCTGTTGTACAAACTGCAAGAGCAAATATTCATCGCCCATCTCCAAAATATAGCGGCAGCTACGCGGCCGTGTGCCCGAGTAAAAACAGCTAATCAAATCACGCCATAACTCCGTCAGGCGCTGGGCAATATTGTTGCCCTGGCCGCTGCTAAAACAGCGTACGCTTAATTCAGGTAGGCCAAATTGTTTGCCGGGCGGAAATAGACGAAAATAATGCAGTAGGCAATTGATCAGTGCATCGCTGGCGTAGTGACGACAAATTAATTCACCCCACGAATTTATTTGGATCACATCGGCATTAATCATAAGGTTTTCACGTAAGCCGCTGTAACCCAGCGCATCGCGTTGGCTGCTGAGCATTTGCATGCCTTTTTTATGCAAATCGGCCTGCGGCTCAACCCCCGTATTAACGATAATTAATAGCTTTTCGATTGTAGCTGGGCGAGTGAAGTGCTGATGTTCAATAGTTAATGGAACTGGCAACCACTGCTGCAAAGCTTGAATTAATTGTTGTTTTTGGCTAACGCTGAGTAAAAATTGTTTGCCGATCACATCGGTATTGGTGTGGCTCGCTAAAATTTCGTTGGCGTGACACCAGAGCAGTAGCTCTAATAAACTGCGTGAGCGTTTTATCGGTTCAACATCAATATTGCGCAGGGCCAAATCATTTTGACTGCCGCGCACCACTTGCCAGCTTTCGCCGTTGTCATTGTGCTCGCGGATAAAACACAGGTTGTCCTCGCTTAAATCGCGCGAGATGCCTGGGTTAATCCATTCAATTTTTCCCGCTTTGCGTTCAAAGGCGGCATGCAATTTTCGTCCGAGAATAATAAGTTCGTCGCTGCTAATCGCGATATCACTCTGCTGATGTTTGCTCAGCTCGCTCAGCAACCGGTAGCTGTGGTTGAGTTCATTGACTAAGAGCGCACGTTCGGTAATCACATGGGGCGCTTTCCAATAGGCGCGGTTGTCAAGCATGTGCAATTGATGCGCTGACCAGTGCCAACTTTTTACCAACTCTTCCAATAGTTTGCGCTGCCAGGTTTTATTTGGCTGACGGTTAGTGCGCGACAAGGGTTTGTTCGCCTTGAAATAAAAACAGCGCCGCACTAGATCCAGTCGCTGTAACTGATTGTGTTTTTGCAAGTATTGTTCGATGCGGCGATACACCATCACATAAGGGTCGAGTGCGTCCGCATCCGGGTCTTGAGCGTAAATCGCACGTTTGAAACTGAGTGCCAGCGGTTCGCCGTTGATTGCATCTTTGCTAATTGACGGTCCAGTCGGGTTCTGTTGATTTGCTTCTTGAGCGCTAGCAGCCTCATTATTACTGCTTTGATATAGGCCGATCTGTGGAGTGGTAGCATCGTTAATAACAGCTGCGCCTGCGGTTCCAAAATCTGCGCGCTCATCTACCTCGCTGCTGGCATAGACTTCCAGCAATAATAATTTCAATACCGACTTGTAGGGTGATTCAATCGCTTTGTAAAGCTGCCAAATGCCAGCACCGATAAATTCATTGGCGGGAATATAGGGCAAACCGCCAAAATCAATAACGTCATCGCGATTAATAAAACGTTTACCCAATAATTGATCGCGGTAGTTGGCGTAATTATGTTCTTGCGATGCAGGGATAAACCACCAGAGCGGAATTTTTCCTGCTAGCCACAACGCGGTGCGATAAAACTCATCAAGCAATAAATAGTGTTGGGCCGAACCGCTTGCTTCACTGCTCAGAGATTGAATTCGTTGGGCAGAAAATTCATCGCTACGCATTAAAAAGAAATGGACTTCCAAATTGATTTGCTGCGCAGCCCACTGGCTGATCAAATGGCATTTGCGATCCAGTTCTGAAAAATATTCGTGGTTCGCGGAAAGGCTGTGGCATACCCATACATCCAGATCACTTGAATCACTCTGCGCAATGGTACCAATACTGCCCATGATAAAAAGCGCATCAATCGACGCATTTTTTTCGGTGAGGTCGCGATTGTATTGAAAGCTGCGTGCCAGGATTTTTGCCAGGCGCAACTCGTCACTGTTGGGTGTATAGCGATAGACACCGGCGGGCGTACTGTGGGAAATATAACCCGGCAGCATGGGATGATTGACGTGAAACAACAGTGGCAGCAGTTGTAGAAATTGTTGCTGGCGTTCAGGTAGTGCTGCGCAGGTGCGCTGGTGGCGCAGTTGGTTTAAATCCAGAAACCGCTGTCTGAGTTGATTGAGTTGCTTGCGATCAACGCCTTCATCGATATCGTGTATGTCTATGGGACGTGAATACATAGGTGTTAGCGATGCGGGTTGTCGTTAGTGACTTTTTTCTTGCGCAATAGATCGGCGAGAGTGGTGTAGAGCAATTCAGGGTTTACCGGTTTGGATAGGTAACCATTCATGCCTGCTGCCAAGCAGCGCTCGCGGTCACCGCGCATCGCCTGTGCCGTAACGGCAACAATCGGAATGCTCTGCTGCAAATTGTTGGCGCGAAGTTGCCCCGCGCGAATTCGCTGCGTAGCTTCAATGCCATCCATTTCAGGCATTTCCAGATCCATCAGGATAGCGTCGAAAGGTTCGTCGGCCGTTTCCAGAAATTTCAGTGCCTCAATACCGTTGGCAGCAATCACCGTGGTAATGTTTTTCTTTTTAAGAATGCCGCGGATCACTTGCTGGTTGACGACATTATCTTCAGCAATCAGGATGCGTGCGTTTTCCAATAATTCCTGAATATCACCCGATGTAATTATTTCCGGGCTGATTTCTTGCAATAGCTGCTCGCGCCCAATCGCTTGACTAATAGCATCGAACAAGCGGGATTCACTCACCGGTTTACTTAAAAATTCATCGACCAGAATGGCGTTAGGGTCAGCACTGGAAATTTCATCGCGGTGATAAGACGAAATTAAAAATACCCGTGGTTTCTGTTTGAGACTGCGATCCGATTTAATCAAGCCGGTGAGCTGCAAGCCATTCATATTGGGCATGCGATAATCAAGCAGTACAAAATGATAGGGCTGACCCAGGTTATCCGCTTGGCGAATACGTTCAATCGCGCTGATGGGGTTGTCAATTTCATCGACCTGTAAATGAATGCTGCGCGCGGTGCTGGAAATAATGGTGCGTGCAATGGTGTTGTCATCCACGATCAGTGCGCGGATATTGTTCAAATCGCGCGGATGATTGATGAGTGTTTTCTCGCCCAGATGACTGTGTTCAAAGGCGGCGCTGAAGGTAACTTTGCAGCCTTTGTTGAGGCTGGAGTTGATTGAAAAATCGCCCTGCATTAAATGCACAAGATGACTGCAGATACCCAGGCCATAGGTATTGTTTTCAGTTTCCGGGACGTATTTATTAAATACCAAGCGCTCTTTGATATGCGCTAATTTTTCTTCTGTCATGCCTAAGCCAGCATCTTCAACGTTAAACTCAAGCACCACTTGTTTGCTGGTTTGGCTTTGGCGACGAACACTTACCACCACTTGATTGGTGTTGGAATATTGGAATGCGTTGCTGATTAAATGGCCGAGAATTTGACTTAAGCGCGAGGCGTCACCGCGCAGAAAACGCGGCACATCAGGTTTTATGTCGTAAACAATATTCACCGAGCGATGCAATGCGCTGATTTCAAACAAGCGCGATATTTTTTCAAATAATTGGTCGAGATCAAAATGGGCGTATTCAAGAATTACCCGTCCCGCTTCGATTTTGGAAAAATCGAGCAGCTGATTAATAATTTGCAACAGCGAATCAGCCGCGGAATTAATACTACTGAGATAACTCTGCTGCTGTTCATCGAGTTGAGTATCTTGCATTAAATAGCTTATGCCGATGATGGCATTCATCGGTGTACGAATTTCATGGCTCATGTTAGCCAGAAAGGCTGATTTTAACCGATCGCTTTCTTCTGCATGTTCTTNNCTGATCAGCTCCTCGCGCGAACTCATAAAATCGGAAATGTCGGTATTCACGCCCACGCAACGACTAGCGTGGCCCTGATGATCAGGTTCAAAAAATTTCGCTTTGGAATGCACCCAAATTATGCTGCCATCGCGGTGCAACATGCGAAATTGTAATTGCAGCGATTCCTGCTGGTTGTCGATGGCAGATTGGTATTCACCGAGCATGGTGTCCACATCATCGGGGTGGACAAAATAATCGCGTAGAGTATCGAGATTGCCGGGCAGGTCTTCATAATCGTAACCGAGCATGCGCAAATAGCTGCGGCTGAAATAAATTTTATTGGTCAGTAAANNTCCAATCCCAAAGGCCGTCATTGGTGGCTTCCATTGCATATTGATAGCGCGTATCGCGGTCGACCATCACCCGCAATTGTTCGTGCTGATGCATAAAACGGAACAGCCAGCCGAGCAGACTAGTGAGTGCTTTGGTGTCTTGCGCGTGCCAGGTGCGTGGATTGTCGCGGTGCAGGGTCATAAAACCGCGCAGCTGGTCTTGTTCACACAAAGGAATAATTAAGGTGTTGTAAATATCCAGCGCGCGCAGGCCTTGCGTGGCTTCGGCTAAATCGTGGTCGGTGGCGGTNNACCTGCAGCGTACTTTTGGAATGCTGTTGTTTGACTAAAAACTTCAGCGTCTCCATCACCCAGTTTTCATCGAAAATCGGGCCTTCGCCTTGTTTGTTCTTGCTGTGGATATTGGGTGCAGGTGCATCCTGGTCACTGGTGTCATGCCTGCCGCTTGCAGATGCGCGCAGTTTTCGAATCGCGTTGTGCGCTTGCAGGGTCTGTTTTAGTGACGCGAGCTCTTCCTCCAGCAGCAAAATTTTCGCTGCCAGTGCCTCTTCAGACTCGTCTGAATGCGATGACTTTTTACTCATATCCTTTACTTCGCGTCGCGGTAATTGTCTGGACAAAAAATAAGCTGCCAGACTTAAAGGCTAGCCCATTTTGGTGCGAATACCAGCGGTTGGACGGGAATATAAAGATGAGTTTGGCGTCAGCGGGGTTTTGATGAGGGGACGCTTTAGATCAGTCGAGGGATCTTACCTGCGTGTTGATAATTAACGTGTTGATTCTAAGAACAAAAAAGCCGCGCTGTTGATGTACGGCGCGGCTTTTTAGTTGGGTGCTGGCACTTACTTATTTACGGCTTTCAATACTCGCTCTTGCGCGACCAACAGCAGCTTTGACCTGCGCCGGTGCCGTGCCGCCGATGTGATTGCGCGCTGCCACTGAGCCTTCCAGCGTCAATACCGCAAATACATCTTGCTCGATGACGGGAGAGAACTGCTGCAGTTCGGCGAGGCTCATTTCGGACAGGTCTTTACCCGTTTGCACACCGTAGGCGACCGATTTGCCGACAATCTCATGCGCATCGCGGAAAGGCACACCGCGACGTACGACATAGTCCGCCAAATCGGTAGCGGTGGAGAAACCGCGTTTGGCTGCTTCGTACATCTTCTCTTTGCGTGGCTGAATCGCCGGGATCATATCGGCGAAGGCGCGCAGGCAGTCTTTCACGGTATCGATTGCATCAAATACCGGCTCTTTATCTTCCTGATTGTCTT